>JBEVKB010000137.1:0-62812 GCA_040509875.1 Steroidobacteraceae bacterium
ATAAGGTCAGTAGCTTTGATGTATGAAACGTCGTACGCCTGTCCTATTGCGCTTGAGTCTTTCAGCAAGCTAACGAGCTTGTTAGCTATCTCGGTTGTACCAGAACCAACATGTCCAACGACCGCGAAAACAAGTTCGTTTGCGGCGTTTTGCAGGAGTGTCTCTCTCGCGGATTTGCCAATCGGACCGCGAAGTTTGACCACGTTCTCGGCGGCGTGAGCCATTTGTATCCCCTTTCGTTCCTTGTTGTTTCTTGTTGTGTCACGTAGGTGGCGCGTGCCTTTACGCCACAGCGGCGACATGTCGAGTTTGCGCGCTTCGAGGGGACTCGACTAGCAGAACGTCATCTGCTCGCATCATCGCATAGGATTCGGTGGGACGATCTCGCGGAGAGTAATACAGAGAAAGCAGAGTCGCCGGAAGGCGTTGCGATGAAATGTATTTGTAAATCAATGGTCTTGGCGCAGAGATTGGCATCTGTTACTTATGCGTTCCCGAACGTCAATTGTAGACCGGCCTGCGCTAGCTGCCTACCGAATCGCCTCGTCGCAGTCGTTCGAGCAAGCCAGAGCTTGCCTTGCGGAAGTGCATCGCGGAAGTCATCACTCGACTCAGGCACCGCGCGCATAGACACTTACGATGTAGCGCCCGCGGCCATCACCATGACCTAGATCCAAGGACGTCGCTGCCCGTGCTTCGCGTTCGCTGTAACCTTGATCGCGGTAACCCTGCATACGCTCTCGTGCGAAGGCGTAGCGGGCGCCGTGACTCTGGATGCCGGCACGATTGCAGAGATTGCGATACACACCCAGTGTCTGTCGCAGGCCGGTGGTAGCGCTGCCATCAGAACGCGTCACGAGATACCGCTGCCCACTGGTTTCCAGTACTGTCCGCGCGTGTTGGACGGCTATCTGAGCGCGACCCAAATCCGCGGGGTGTACCTCCCTTGGTCGCCGACCCTTGGTGCCTTCAATCACGCGCACGCTGCCTTGTTCCTGTAACTCGCGCTGCCAGCGGGTTAGGGTCTCCATTTGACTGGCGCGGATGGCTTCCGCTTCGCGGAGCCCGAGCGCACGCTGCAATTCCAGAATGGCGCCGATGCTAGGGCGACCCAACTGGACCATCTTTTCCTGGAAGGCGACGATGGCAGCATCGGACAGCGGCTGCTTGGTGCCAACACGACTGCCGCGATCTATGCCTAGTGCTTGATTGCTGTAGGCCGTATTTCGTGCCAGGCCCTGCTTCCCAATCTGCACGAGCACCGCTCGCAGGTGACCCAGCTCGTTGGCGCAGGTGCGGCTGCTAATCCCGTGTGTTGCTCTGTGCGAAGCAAATGCTGCGAGATGTCTACCGCCGATCTGGCCAGCGGCCTTGATACCGTAGCCCAGTTCGCGCATGACTCTAGCAAACGTGTTGAACGTTGCACTTCGCGCCTGCCGCGTCAGGTGGGCACCACCAAGTTGAAAGCCGACTCGCTGTAGATCGGCTTGAAGTTCAGTCTTTCTGCTCATCGCTTCCACTTGCTCCTAGTCACTATTCCAGTCACACGTCCGAGCATTCACGGCGGAGGAGTCCCTGCCTGATTCCATCGCGAGCGGCCGGACGTGCATCAATCCGGTCGGGTGAGTTTCGTGGCCTCACAACAGCGCGTGCCGGAGGCATGCGCTGTTGCTCGCGCTTGTTAGGCGCAAAATCGAGGCTGCCCATAAAGGGCCGCTCGGGGTGGCTGACACAGATACGATGCAGGCTTCGTTGCAAAGCCTTTGAGGATTGCATCCGTTGCGGACGCTGGTGTCACATGCTCGCGTTGGGAACACGCGTTGCGGTGACAATGAGTTGCGGTGACAATGAGTTGCGCCAGTGGGTGCTGTGCGTCACTTTCTCGGCTTCGCCGACGACAGTGACGCACGCGTGGAGGAGGAATGCGTTGGCGCAGTAATCTTCTCAACGGTTGCCGTCAAGAAATGAGATGACCGCCTCGTGCGGTTGTTGCCCAGAAATGACGTGGGGCGGGCGAGGGTAGGGGTGGGGTGTCAGTGCCCGAGCGATGTGTCAATGACCACAGACCTTTACGGGCTGCACGGCTCTGCCTGGTCTAAAGCTGTTTGGGGGTGTCTGCGACGCAGACGGGTACGACGATGACCCTCGTCGTGGGGGTAGAAGCATCTTCAGCTCAAACTCCGCGAAGCTTGCGCTGAAGACGCTTGCGCCAGGCGTCCATGAATAGTTCGGCGAACTCCCTGCGCGGGTGGCTCGCAGATAGTTACGCCGAGAAGAAAAGTAGCGGGCAGATCACGACGTTCTGCGCGTTCGACAAGTATGGATCGAGCCGAAGCTCGCAGTTCTTTCAATCCTCGAACCGCTTCGACGTTGAGAATCTCGCAGAGACCGGCTATTTGCAATCCCGAGTAGCACAGAACAAAGATTGAGGTCCGCTGAGCGCCGCGGAAGTCCACAAGGAGGCCTATGGCATTTTGAGTTTTCGACGCCAACGCCGCCGTCGCGCAAACGGGTGGGCACGGCGACGGCGCTCAACACCAGCCACCTGTTCACATTCCCTGGAGAACCCTCTTAGCTGAGCCGCGCGCCGCCCACGAACCTTTGGAATCAGGCACTACGCTTAATCGGCACTACATTGCCGCTGGCACGCAAGCCGTCGAGGTAGTCCGCCCACGCCTGCATCATCTTCCGACGTTCCGTCATTCGCTTGGCGCGGTTGTAAGCGCTGCGTACTTCGTTACGTTCGGCATGGGCGAGCTGCAACTCGATGACGTCTGGCGGGAAGCCTTGTTCATTGAGACAAGTAGACGCCATTGAGCGGAATCCATGCCCCGTCATTTCCTCGCGAGCAAAACCCATATTCCGCAGCGCCACGTTGACGGTGTTTTCGCTGATCGGGCGATGAGCGCCGCGGAGAGAAGGGAAGACGTACTTGCCGCCGCCGGTCAGCGGTTCTAATTCGCGAAACACCGCGACGGCTTGAGTCGACAGTGGAACAACGTGCTCCTGGTCCATTTTCATGCGGGCTCTGGGAATACGCCATTCCGGATGTTCGCCACTGAGGTGCAGCTCGGACCATTGTGCCGCACGCAACTCGCCTGGCCTCACGAACGTCAACGGTGCCAATTTCAAAGCCGCTTCCGTCGCCGCTTGTCCGCGGTAAGCATCAATGGCCCGCAGCAGATCGCCGATACGTGCCGGATCGGTGATGGCCGCATGGTTGCGCGTTACGACTGGGGCGAGGGCACCTCGCAGGTCCGCCGACACATCCCGTTCGGCGCGGCCGGTGACGATGGCGTAGCGGAACACGTTTCCCGCGATGGCTCGCACGCGATGCGCCGTTTCGTTGTGGCCGCGAGCCTCAACGCGTTTCAGGGTAGCAAGCAGCTCCGGCGCCTTGATCCGGGCGATCGGCGCTTGGCCCAGGTAGGGGAATAGGAAGTCTTCAAGTAAGCGCAGATTGCGTTCGAAAGTCCTTGGCGTGAGCTTCTGCCTTTGCAGTTCCATCCATTCGCGGCCGATCGCTTCAAATGTCTCGGCCAGCGCGACCTTTTCCGCTTGCCGCTTCGCACTGGGATCGATGCCGTCAGCAATGAGCTTGCGGGCTTCGTCGCGCTTCTCGCGAGCGCGTTTCAATCCAACGTCGGGGTAAGCGCCAATCGCGAGCAGCTTCTCGCGATTTTCGATTCGATACTTCAAGCGCCACAGGCGCGAACCGTTCGGATTGACGAGTAAGAACAGCCCTCGCTCATCAAACAGCTTGCGGGGCTTCTCCGTCGCTCGCGCGGCCTTTACAGCGGCTTCGGTCAACATTGGGGGTATCGCCTCTCGGGTCTGGCGTCGTACCCCTTCCCTATACCCCCAGCTGTGCTACGCTGTCAATGGACGGCAGCGGCTCACTTTGGAGTGAAACCTTCGGTATTTATAGGGTTTTCTAGTGATCCAGTGGACTTCAGTGGAAGTTTGTGGATCTGCGAATGGCTCCCCGGGACGGATTCGAACCGCCGACCAACGGATTAACAGTCCGTCGCTCTACCACTGAGCTACCGGGGAATAGGAGGGGTCAGTCGAAGGGCCGCGATTTTGCGCAAAGCAAAGCGGCAGGTCAAGGAAGAAAGCGCCTGTTCTTTCAATAGTTACCAAGAGCGCGGCGCGAGGCTCAACAAGCGTAGTTGAACTCATAAACGAGTCGGTGGATGCGCACGATGCGTGGCGGACCGTAAGAAGTGACTTCTTTACGCTTTCCGACGCGCGATGGGCGAGGGCGTCGCGTACGAGTCGTTGTGCCGGGTCGCTTCACGATCAGCTCCAGCGGCGCGCATTGCGACGGCTCACGCCGGCGAGGATCCGTTCGATGCGCCAAGGGCTCGTGTCGAGATGACGCGCAACGAAGGTTGGCGTCATGCCGCGCCGAGCAACCATCGTCCAAACCTGCATGGCATATTCGGAAGGAAGCCGTGTCCTGATACTCATAAAAACCTGTCGCAACACCCCATTCAGGGCATCTGCACGATAGACCGGCAGTGGCACGTTGGCCCTTGGCCACTCGACGCAACTGAGTACAGGCCGCGCCCTAACCGCTACCCCGATGCGACCTCAGTGAATTCTAGGACCCTTTCACATCAGTAGTTTAGGCTTTACTCGTGAAGCGAAAAGTCATGCCGAAACGCCTTCCCGCAACGTCCGCTCCATGCGCCGCAACGCTTCTTCGAGAGTCGACAGGCTGCAGGCAAACGACAGCCGCAGATGACCCGGCGCTCCGAAACCGCTTCCGGGAACCAAAGCCACACCACCGGTGAGAATGCGTTCGGCGAGTTCGTTGTCGTCCTTCACTCCCATCATCGCAATCGCCTTGTCGACGTTCGCGAACGCGTAGAACGTGCCGGCTCCGTACAGGCACGACACGCCCGGCAACTTGTTGAGGCCGGCAACGAGGAAATCGTGGCGCTGATGAAAATGGCGATTCATTTCACGCACGCTGGACAGGTCGCCGTTGAGCGCAACCGCGGCTGCTTTCTGCGCGATCGACGATGCGTTCGACGTGCTCTGGCTCTGGATCGTCGCCATCGCGGTGACTACTTCGATGGGTCCGCCGCAATAACCGATGCGCCAGCCGGTCATCGCAAAAGCTTTCGACACGCCGTTGGTGGTCACGGTGCGGTCGTAGAGTTCAGGGCAGACGCTGGCGAGGCTGACGAACTGTTCCTTCGCCCAATAAATGTGCTCGTACATGTCGTCGGTACAGACGATCACCTGCGGGTGATGCATGAGCACTTCGCCCAGCGCTCGCAGTTCGGAGCGTGAGTACGCGGCGCCAGTAGGATTATTCGGGCTGTTGAGGATGACGAGCTTGGTCCGCGGCGTGATGGCAGCCTGCAGTTGTGCCGCGCTGATCTTGTAGCCCTGGTCAGGGCCTGCGTACACGGTGACGGGCACACCATCGGCCAGCATCACCATGTCGGGATAGGAAACCCAGTAGGGCGCAGGTATCACGACTTCATCGCCGGCATCGATGACGGCGAGGATGAGGTTGAAAATGGTCTGCTTGGCGCCGGTCGACACGAGAATCTGGTTGCGTTTGTACTCCAGGGCGTTGTCGCGCCTGAATTTCCCGATGATGGCGTCCTTGAGTTCGGCCGTGCCTTCGACAGCTGTGTAGCGAGTCACGCCTTTGCGGATCGCATCCACGCCGGCATCGGCGATGTGCATCGGTGTATCGAAATCGGGCTCACCGACGCCGAGGCCGATGATGTCCTTGCCTTCCGCTTTGAGCTGCGCAACGCGACCGGTCAGGGCCACTGTGGGAGAAGGCTTGACACGTTGAACGCGCTTTGAAACTGGTAAGCTCACGTCGGCACCGAAGGGCTTGAGGGAAGGGCGAAATGCGGCGGTTCCCCGCAGGCGAGGCCGTCATTCCAGGGCACGCATTCTAGGCCACGATGGCACGCGCGCAATCTGGAAAATTCCTCCGCTTGACCTGGTCGATTCCGGGCCCATTAAGGGAGGCTCCGCGCGCGGCCGCGGCCCCACACTGTCATGCAGGCACCGACACCACCAATGGCCACAGCCCCCATCGTCAGGAATCCGGAGAACGCCGGTAATCGGTTCGAACTCCAGGCTGACTATCGGCCTGCGGGAGACCAGCCGGGCGCCATCGCGAAAATGATCGACGGCATCGAGTCCGGCCTGACGCATCAGACACTACTGGGCGTGACAGGTTCGGGCAAGACGTTCTCGATCGCCAACGTCATTCAGTCGGTGCAGCGGCCGGCGCTGGTCCTGGCGCACAACAAGACGTTGGCCGCGCAGTTGTATGGGGAATTCAAGGAGTTCTTCCCGAATAACGCAGTGGAATATTTCGTCTCGTATTACGACTACTACCAGCCCGAGGCGTATGTGCCGTCGTCGGACACGTACATCGAGAAGGACTCATCGATCAACGAGCACATCGAGCAGATGCGGTTGTCGGCCACCAAGGCGCTGCTGGAACGACCGGATTCGATCATCGTCGCCACGGTGTCCGCCATCTACGGCCTCGGCGATCCGCAGGCTTACCTGCAAATGGTGTTGCACCTCTCGCGCGGCGAGAAGATGGACCAGCGCAAGATGCTGCGTCGTCTCACCGACATGCAATACACGCGCAACGAAATGGACTTGACGCAAGGCACGTATCGCGTACGCGGCGACGTCATCGACATTTTTCCTGCCGAGTCCGAAAGGGAGGCGCTGCGGGTCGAGTTGTTCGACGATGAAATCGAATCGCTGGTGCTCTTCGATCCGCTGACGGGCGAAGTGCGCCGCAAAGTACCGCGCTTCACCGTTTACCCATCGTCGCATTACGTGACGCCGAAGGATCGACTGGTGCGCGCGGTCGACGAGATTCGCGACGAATTGCACGAGCGCCTGCAGTACATGAAGGCGAACGGAAAGTTGCTGGAAGCTCAGCGGCTTGAACAGCGAACGCGCTTCGACATCGAGATGATTCGCGAGGTCGGCTATTGCAATGGCATCGAGAACTACTCGCGCTACCTCTCGGGCCGCGGCGCCGGCGAGCCGCCGCCGTGCTTGTTCGATTACCTGCCGGCAAATGCCTTGCTGATCGTCGACGAGAGTCATCAGACCATTCCGCAGCTGGGCGCGATGTACAAGGGCGATCGTTCCCGTAAGGAAACGCTGGTCGAATACGGCTTTCGCATGCCATCGGCGCTGGACAATCGTCCGCTGCGATTCGATGAGTGGGAGAACCTCGCGCCACAGATGATTTTCGTGTCCGCGACGCCCGGCGATTACGAGTCGAGAAAGGCGGGGCAAGTCGTTGAGCAACTGGTGAGGCCGACCGGCCTGATCGATCCCGAGGTGGATATCCGCCCGGTGCGCACGCAGGTCGACGATGTGTTGTCGGAGATCAAGCGCTGCGTGGAGGCGGGCGAGCGCGTACTGATCACGACGCTCACCAAGCGTATGTCCGAGGATCTCACCGAGTATCTCGACGAGCATGGCGTGAAGGTGCGGTACCTGCACTCGGATATCGACACGGTCGAGCGCGTGGAGATCATTCGCGACCTGCGACTGGGCAAGTTCGACGTGCTGGTTGGCATCAACCTCCTGCGCGAAGGTCTTGATATGCCGGAGGTCGCGCTGGTGGCCATCCTCGATGCCGACAAGGAAGGCTTTTTGCGCTCGGACAATTCGCTGATCCAGACCATCGGCCGCGCCGCTCGCAATCTCAACGGCCGCGCCATCCTGTACGCGGACAAGATCACCGGTTCGATCCAGCGCGCCATCGATGAGACCGCGCGCCGCCGCAAGGTGCAGGTCGCGTACAACGAAGAGCACGGCATTACGCCGCGCGGCATCACCAAGTCGATCACGGATGTCATGGAAGGTGCGTATTCGGATTCCAAGCGCGACGGCCAGAAGAAGGTGGCGGAGCCCGGCAGCGACTATTCGTCGCTGACGCCGGAGCAGGCGGTGCGCAAGATCAAGAAGCTGGAGCAGGAGATGTTCAAGCACGCCCGCAACCTCGACTTCGAAGAGGCCGCGAAAATTCGCGACCAGGTGCAGCGTTTGCGCAAGATCGAGCTGGGACTGCCGGATTCGCAGACGGGTTGATGGGCAACAACGCGGCCAGTCGTCGACTTCGCCGCTGTTTCGCACAACATCTCGTTGATTGTCTTGCCACTCATCGATCTCGCCGCTATCCTTCCCCGCCGTTTTTAGCGCGCGCGTAGCTCAGCGGTAGAGCACCACGTTGACATCGTGGTGGTCACAGGTTCGATCCCTGTCGCGCGCACCAGCTTCGTTCCACGGTGAACGGGAAAGAGCGGCAGCGGTGATGACGACTTCGCAGTCGTGCATTTACCGCCGCTGCCCGATCTCCGCCACGAGTCACATTCGTCCAGCTATGCCCGTTATCACTCTGCCCGACGGCAGCCAACGCACCTATCCCCACACGGTCTCTGTCGCGAAGATCGCGGCCGACATCGGCCCGGGATTGGCGAAGGCGGCTGTGGCCGGCAAGGTCGATGGCAAGCTGGTCGATGCATCGGACCCGATCGATCACGACGCGCATGTGTCGATCATCACGCCGAAAGACGCGGAAGGACTGGAGATCATCCGGCATTCGTTCGCGCACCTGGTCGGCCATGCGGTCAAGCAGCTGTACCCGACGGCGCGCATGGTCATCGGCCCGGTCATCGAGGACGGCTTCTACTACGACATCGCCTACGAGCGGGCTTTCACGCCGGACGATCTCGCCGCCATCGAAGCGCGTATTCGCGAACTCATCGCCAAGGATTACGACGTCATCAAGCGGATGACGCCGCGCGCCGAAGCCATCGAGGTGTTCAAGGCGCGCGGCGAGGATTACAAGCTGCGCCTGATCGACGACATGCCGAACGAGACCGAAATGGGTCTCTATCATCATGAAGAGTACGTCGACATGTGCCGCGGCCCGCACGTGCCCAACACGCGCTTCCTGCGCTCGTTCAAGCTGATGAAGATCTCCGGCGCCTACTGGCGCGGCGATTCGCAGAACGAGATGCTCCAACGCATCTACGGCACGGCGTGGACGGACGAGAAAGCGCTCAAGGCTTATCTCACTCGCATCGAGGAAGCGGAGAAGCGCGACCATCGTAAACTCGGCAAGGAACTGGACCTGTTCCATTTCCAGGAAGAAGCGCCGGGCGCAGTGTTCTGGCATCCCAAGGGCTGGACGCTGTTCCAGAACCTGATCGCCTACATGCGCAAATACCAGGGCGCGGCCGGCTTCCAGGAAGTCAGCGCGCCGGAAGTGATGGACATCCGCTTGTGGCAGAAGTCGGGCCACATGGAGAAATTCGCGGAGAACATGTTCTTCACGCAGCTTCCGGACGATCGCAAATACTGTCTCAAGCCGATGAATTGCCCGGGCCATGTGCAGATCTTCAACCAGGGACTGAAGAGTTATCGCGAACTGCCCGTGCGCTATTGCGAGTTCGGCAAGGTGCATCGCTACGAGCCGTCGGGCGCATTGCATGGGCTCATGCGTGTGCGCGCGTTCACGCAGGATGACGGCCACGTATTCTGCACGCAGGACCAACTCATTGAAGAAAGTGTGTCGCTGACGAAACTCATCCTCGGCATCTATCGCGATTTCGGCTTCGATGATGTGCGCATCAAGTTCTCCGATCGACCCGAGAAGCGCGTCGGTTCGGATGAGATTTGGGACCAGTCCGAAGCGGCGCTCAAGCAAGCGGTCTCGGCCGCAGGCCTGGAGTACACGCTGAACCCGGGCGAGGGCGCCTTCTACGGTCCGAAACTGGAGTTCGTGCTGCGCGATGCTATCGGGCGCGACTGGCAGTGCGGTACGTTGCAGGTCGACCTGAACATGCCCGGCCGACTCGGCGCGACCTACATCGCGGAGGACAGCCAGCGACATGTGCCGGTCATGCTCCATCGCGCGATGTTCGGCTCCCTGGAGCGATTTACGGGGATTTTGCTGGAACATCACGCGGGAAAACTGCCCACTTGGCTCGCGCCGGTGCAGGCCGTTGTCATGAATATCACGGACAATCAGAGCGACTATGTGCGTTCTGTGACTGAAACCCTGAAAAATCAGGGGCTTCGAGTGGAGTCGGACTTGCGAAATGAGAAAGTCGGCTTTAAGATCCGCGAACACACGCTGCAACGCGTGCCTTACCTATTGGTAGCAGGCGACCGCGAAGCAGGATCAAATTCTCTGGCCGTGCGCACACGCAGTGGCAAGGATCTCGGGGTGATGTCAATCGACACGCTCACGACGAAACTTGTCGAAGAAGTTGCGAGCCTCGGTCGGACCGTTCTGGAGGTATGACGCATCGCTGCTCCCATTGGTAAGCGCATCAGGCGCAATGAAGACATCACATCGCCGCAACTGCGGGTGATCGATGCTGAAGGTGCGCAGGCTGGAGTTATCAGCCGTGCCGAGGCGCTGCAGATGGCTGCCGCTGCCGAAATGGACCTGGTGGAAGTGTCGCCGATGGCCGATCCGCCCGTGTGCAGGATCATGGACTTCGGCAAGTTCCTGTTCGAACAGAACAAGAAGGCGCACGCAGCCAAGCGCAAGCAGAAGCAGATCCAGATCAAGGAAGTGAAATTCCGCCCCGGTACGGAAGAGGGCGACTACCAGGTGAAGCTGCGCAACCTGATCCGCTTTCTCCAGGAAGGCGACAAGGCCAAGGTGACCATGCGGTTCCGCGGTCGTGAAATGGCTCACCAGGAAGTGGGTCGCGAGTTGTTGAATCGCGTTTCGCAGGATCTCGCGCCGCATGCGCAGGTCGAGCAGAACCCGCTCATGGAAGGGCGCCAGATGGTCATGATGTTCGGGCCGAAGAAGAAGTAGCCCGCGAGTCGAAGCATTTTTGAATCGGGCTGTCCGCAGGGAGAGCCGGGTTCGACGATAGAGTCCGGACACGATCCGGACTCACAAAAAGTGAGCAGCGCATTGTCGTGTGGCCGGTCGACCTGAGTCGGCTTTAGTTGCAGCAGCGTTGTCCCGCCTGCCAGGGTGTTCGGCGCGAGCCGGACGTTCCGAACAGGCTAAACAAGAGTGGAGTGTTTACTGTCATGCCCAAGATGAAAACCAATCGGGCAGCGGCGAAGCGTTTTCGCCCGACTGCCAACGGTTTCAAACGAAACCAGTCCCATCGTCGTCACATGCTCACGTCCAAGCCGAGCAAGCGCAAGCGTCAGCTGCGCGCGCCCAGCATGGTTTCCGAATCGGATCTCGGCCGGCTCTCGCAGCTGCTGCCGTACGCTAAGTGAGGAGTTAAGACATGGCACGCGTCAAAAGAGGCGTCATTGCGCACGCCCGTCACAAGAAAGTTCTCAACAAGGCGAAGGGTTACTACAACGCCCGTCGCAAGATCTATCGCGCCGCTAAACAGGCCGTCATCAAGGCGGGCCAGTATGCGTACCGCGATCGCAAGACCAACAAGCGCAATTTCCGCGCGTTGTGGATCGTGCGTATCAATGCCGAAGCCCGCGTTCACGGCCTGTCGTACAGCAAGCTGATCGCCGGCCTGAATCTCGCCGGTCTCGAAATGGACCGCAAGGTGCTGGCCGACATCGCGATGAACGATCCTGCAGCGTTCGCCGTGATCGCGCAGAAGGCCAAGGACAGCCTTCCGAAGGAAGCTCAGCCGAAAGCGGCCTGATCTCCTCGCAAGCAGCCAAAGAACCGGGCGTCGCGCAAGTGACGTCCGGTTTTTCTTTCTGCGGCGTCCGTGCATCGAGCCTTACGCATAAATCGATTCCATAACAGTGGCAGTCCACGGGCTGGCATTGTTAATCTGTTCCTCTTGCCACGATCGTTCCCCAGCCAATGACCGACCCCGTTCAGGATCTGCCCACCCTGGTCGACGCCGCGCGTTCCGACATCCGCGGCTGCACGACACTCGACGAACTCGAGCAGGTGAGGGTGCGCCTGCTGGGCAAGAAAGGCGTCATCACCGAGCAGCTGAAAACGCTCGGCGCCATGGATCCGGAAGTTAAGAAAGCCGCCGGTGCGCGCATCAACGCGGCAAAGGCTGAAATCACGAGCGCGCTCGATGCTCGCCGTGCCGAACTCGATGCGCAGATACTGGCTGCGCAACTCGCTGGCGATACCATCGATATCACTCTGCCCGGACGTGGACAATCGATCGGCGGACTGCATCCGATCACGCGCGTGCGTCGTCGTATCGAACAGATTTTTCGCGCCGCCGGCTTCACGATTGCCGACGGACCGGAAATCGAAGACGACTGGCACAACTTCGAAGCATTGAACATTCCCGCGAACCATCCGGCTCGCGCCATGCACGACACGTTTTATTTTCCCGACGGTCGCCTGTTGCGCACGCATACCTCTCCTGTGCAGGTTCGCGTGATGCAGGAACAGAAGCCGCCGGTGCGAGTGATCGTTCCTGGGCGCGTCTATCGAATGGATTCCGACATGACGCACACGCCGATGTTTCACCAGGTAGAAGGCCTGGTCATCGACGAAGGCATCACCTTCGCCAATCTGAAAGCGGTACTGCACGGCTTCATGCAGTCGCTGTTCGAGAAGGACGTGAAGATGCGCCTGCGTCCGTCCTATTTCCCGTTCACCGAGCCGTCGGCGGAAGTCGATATTTCCTGCGTTGCCTGCGGTGGCTCGGGTTGCAGAGTCTGCAAGCAGACCGGCTGGCTCGAAGTTGCCGGTTGCGGCGTGGTTCACCCTAACGTGCTCAAGGCCGTGAACATCGATCCCGAGCGCTACACGGGTTACGCGTTCGGTATGGGCATCGACCGCCTGACCATGCTTCGCTACAACGTCGGCGACATCCGCATGTATTTCGAAAACGACCTGCGTTTCCTGCGGCAGTTCGCATGAAGATCAGTCTCCACTGGTTGCGCGAATGGGTCGATACCGGCGATGACGTGCCGGCGCTTGCGCATGCGCTGACGATGGCCGGCATCGAAATCGAGGGCATGCACAAGGTCGCTCCTCCACTGAGCGGCATCGTGGTCGGCGAAGTGCTCGCGGCAGATAAACATCCTGACGCCGACAAGCTGCGTGTGTGTCGTGTGTCGAGCGGCACGGCAGAACTTCAGATCGTCTGCGGTGCTCCGAACGTGCGAGTGGGCATGAAGGCGCCGCTCGCACTGATTGGCGCACGCTTGCCCAGCGGCGTGGAAATCAAAGGCGCAAAACTGCGCGGCATCGAATCGTCCGGCATGCTGTGTTCCGCGAAAGAACTCGGATTGAACGACGACACGTCGGGCCTGTTCGAATTGCCGTCGCATCTCGTGACCGGCCAGAGCCTCGTGCAGGCGCTGGCGCTCGACGACACGGTGCTCGAGGTCAATCTCACGCCGAATCGTGGCGATTGCATGAGCGTCGTGGGCGTCGCGCGTGAAGTGGCTGCCGCGCGTGACACTCGGCTGAAGGGGCCGACGCTGGCTGCGGTGGCTGCAACAATCAGCGACACCTTCGACGTGAAGCTCAGTGCCGGCAACGCATGTCCTAAGTACGTCGGTCGTGTGATACGCGGTGTCACCCTGAACGCGCAATCGCCGTTCTGGCTCCAGGAGCGATTGCGTCGGGCAGGCGTGCGCCCCATCAGCGCCATCGTGGACGTCACCAACTACGTGATGCTCGAACTCGGGCAGCCCATGCATGCTTACGATCTCGGCAAGCTGCATGGTTACATCGATGTGCGCCTCGCTAAAACCGGCGAGCAGATCGCTCTGCTCCATGATCGCACCATCGAATTGACCGATGACGTGCTGGTGATCGCGGATGCGGTCAAGCCGGTCGGCTTCGCCGGCGTCATGGGCGGTGCGGATTCAGCGATCGGCGATGCCACCGTCGATGTGATGCTCGAATCGGCACATTTCGCGCCCGATGGCGTTGCCGGTCGCGGTCGCCGCTACGGCATCGTGACCGATGCATCGCAACGGTTCGAGCGCGGCGTCGATCCGCAATTGCAGGAACGCGCTATAGAGCGAGCCACGCAGCTTTTGCTCGAATGTGCGGGCGGTAAGGCCGGGCCCACCGTCGTTCATCGAGCGCAGCAGGGCATTCATTCGGCTGCGCCGATTCGACTGCGTCATCTACGCGTCGAACATGTCTTGGGCACGCGCATCGAGGCGGCACTGATGGAGAAGTTACTGCAGCGGCTCGGCATGCATATGACCCGAAGCGCAGTTACGCCGGTCGAATGGCAGGTGGTCCCGCCGTCATGGCGGTTCGACATCCATATCGAAGAAGACCTGATCGAGGAAGTAGCGCGGCTGTATGGCTTCGACAATATTCCCGAAGCCAATCCAAGCGTTGCGCAGGACATCGCACCCTGGACCGAACGTCGATTGCGCAACGAACGCGCTGCGGACCTGCTCGTGGATCGTGGCTATCACGAAGCAATTACCTATAGCTTTACGGACGCCACGGCCCAGGCTGTTCTGTTCCCTGATACCGCGCTGGCGCTCAGGAATCCCATCTCTGCCGAACTCGGCGTGATGCGATTGTCGTTGTGGCCCGGCTTGTTACAGGCGGTTCGTGAGAATCAGCGGCGCCAGCAGCCGCGAGTGCGTTTGTTCGAGATCGGACGTCGCTTCAGCAGTAAGGGTGCCGAAGACGAAGTCATCGGTGGAGTCGCCTGCGGTTCGGCGATGGCGGAGCAGTGGGGCGAAGAGGCGCGCGACATCGACTTCTTCGACGTGAAGGCTGACGTCGAGGCGCTGTTGAACCTCACTGGCGATGCCCGACGCATACGCTTCGTTGCCGAAACGCATCCAGCGCTACATCCCGGGCAATCCGCAAGAATCTATCGCGGCGACAAGGCGATCGGCTGGCTTGGTAGCATTCACCCTCAACATCAGCGCGCCCTGGATTTGACATATAGGACGGTGGTATTCGAGATCGAGACCGCCGCGGGCTTCGAATCGGTTTTGCCGCAGTTCGCCGAGATCTCGAAATATCCGGCCATTCGCCGGGATTTGGCTCTCATCGTCGACGAAGCAGTAGCGGTCGACGCGCTTCGCGATGTTGTGCGCGCCGCTGCCGGAGAGTTGCTACGAGATGTCTCGGTATTCTCCGTCTACCGCGGTAAGCAGTTCGATAAAGGCAAGAAAAGCATAGCCTTAGGTTTGCATTTGCAGGATACTTCCCGGACCCTGACTGACCCTGAAGCGGATGCCATCGTGGCGCAAGTGGTGGATCGCCTGACCCACCGGTTCGACGCTGTGATCCGGGACAAATGACTATGGCGCTGACCAAAGCGGAGATCGCAGAAGCCTTGTTCGACCAACTCGGCCTCAACAAGCGTGAGGCGCGCGAGCTGGTCGATCTGTTCTTCGAAGAGCTGCGCGCTTCCCTGTCTACCGGCGAACAGGTCAAGCTGTCAGGCTTCGGCAACTTCGACCTGCGTGACAAGAATCAGCGCCCGGGGCGCAATCCGAAAACGGGTGAGGAAATTCCCATCAGCGCCCGTCGTGTAGTGACATTCCGACCCGGACAAAAGCTGAAAGCTCGAGTCGAGGCATATGCTGGAAGCAGGCAATAACAGCGAACTCCCCACCATCCCTGGCAAACGCTACTTCACTATCGGTGAGGTGAGCGAGCTGTGCGGCGTGAAGCCGCATGTGCTGCGTTACTGGGAGCAGGAGTTTCCGCAACTCAAGCCGGTGAAACGTCGCGGCAACCGTCGCTATTACCAGCGGCAGGATGTGCTCGTCATCCGCCAGATCCGCAGCCTGCTGTACGAAGAGGGTTTCACGATCGGCGGTGCGCGCAACCGGCTGCAGGGCGAAGAGGCTCGCGACGATGTGTCGCAGTCCCAGCAGATCGTGCGCCAGCTGCGCCAGGAGCTCGAAGAGGTGCTGCGCATTCTGCGTCGCTGACTGAACGTCGCGTCGCCTAAAACAACCCGGACCTGCGAACGCGCTAGCCGGCGAGGCCCGGGTCTCGTATGATCCGCGGCCTTCGATATCGAATCGTCTTCTCGTCGGGACGTGGCGCAGCCTGGTAGCGCACTTGCATGGGGTGCAAGGGGTCGGAGGTTCGAATCCTCTCGTCCCGACCAATTCTTCTCGAGCCTTCCGCTTTCGGTCCTCGCCGGAGGCGTTGCGAACGGAAATTCCGTTGCGCACTTCCCGCCGCTTTTTCAGCGACGAACCGATCGTCGCAACGCATCATCAGCGACACGACGCACCCTCGGCGAATCATATACATTATCGGCTGATTCGATTTTGCCGGGGCGAGCCGGCTGACAGGTCCAGGACTATTCCAAGAACATCCAGTGCCGCGGTCCAGTAACAATTGCAGGCTTCTGACCGGACTGTTTTTCGCGCTCCTGTGCTGCACCCAGCTCACGATCGCTGAAGTCGCTCCCGCACATCCGGCCGCTGCATTGATCGAACGCGCGAGCGTCTCCTTGCGGCGGGATCCCGAAGCCGGCCGTCGCGATGCCCAGCAGGCTGTCGACATGCTCCTCGCGCAGCCCGACCCGGATCTAGAGATTCGCGCGCGACTGCTCCTTTGCGACTATCACTCGGAACGCGACACCGCCGCCGCCGACGTGCAATTGCGCGCGATCGCGGAATTGTTGCCAAAGGCGAAACGCAGAGGCCTGGAAGCAGGGCAGTACGACTGTCGTGGCCAGATGGCGGAAGCGCAAGGAGATCACGCGAAGGCGCGGCAATTCTACGC
Source organism: Steroidobacteraceae bacterium (assembly GCA_040509875.1). GTDB lineage: Bacteria > Pseudomonadota > Gammaproteobacteria > Steroidobacterales > Steroidobacteraceae > Steroidobacter. The sequence goes on from JBEVKB010000137.1 coordinate 16,691, forward strand.
GCAGGCAGTGGCCACAGCCGAGCGCGAACAGGACAAGGAAATGCTGGCTGCCGGACTGTTCTCGCGCGCCTACCTCATGGGGCTGCAGGGCGAATACAGCACTGGGTTGTCCGATCTGCGGCGCGCGCAGACGTTGTTCGAAGAAGCTCACTTGCCGCTGCACGCGCTCACGGTGCTTTCGAGCATCGCCATTCTCTACAACCGCATGGGCGACTACACCCAGGCCAAGTACATCTACACCCGCGCACTGAAAGCTCAACGGGAAGCAGGACTGCTGCGCGAGCAGTCGGTGACTTTGTACAACCTCGGACGCGTTTACCAGAATCTCAAGGACTGGGATGCCGCCGAACGCTCGTTCGCCGAATCGGTGCGCCTGGGTCGCGAGTTGAAGTACCCACGAGCCGAGGGCTATTCGCTGCATGGACTGGCTGCGGTCGCGAATGCTCGCGGCGATCCGAATACGGCGCTCGCGAAACTCGAATCGGCAGCCGAATTGCAGCGAGACATGACTGACGCGCGTCTGCGTGCACTGATTCAACAAGTACGCGGCACCGCCTTGCGGCAGCTCAAACGCTATCCCGAAAGCATCGCCGACCTGCAACAGGCGCTGGCGTTCTTCACCGAGACCGACTCGCTCAGCGAACTCAAGACCACGCAGGAGGAACTTGCAGACGCCTTGTCGGAGTCAGGTAACTGGAGCGCGGCATATGCACAACTCGCCGCAGCCAAACGTACCGGCGAGCGCTTATTCCGCAACCAGGTGGATCAGCGCTTCTCCAGTCTCAAGGTCGAATTCGATACGGCCGCGAAGGAGAAGGAGAATGCGCTGTTGGTGCGGGAGAACGCGGCCGGCCAGAAAGCATTGAGCCTGGAACGTCGGGCGCGCGGACTCAACGCAGTGGTGATCCTGCTCATCGTGCTGCTGGTGGCCGTGTTGATCATCCTCGCGGTCCATCAGGCCCGCACCACGCGCGAAATGCGCCGGCTCGCCATGACGGACGAACTAACAGGCTTGCCCAACCGGCGTGCGGTGCTCACGCGTTTCGAGCCGCTGGTGCAGCCCGCCGGCATTCGAGCGTGCAGCATGCTCGTCGCCGACATCGACCACTTCAAGTCGATCAACGACAAGTATGGACACGCCGAAGGCGACGCCGCCTTGAAGCTGGTGGCGGCAACGCTGCAGCGAATGGTGCGGGAGCCTGGCTTCACCGGCCGGATGGGCGGCGAAGAGTTCGTCGCCGTGCTGCCGGGCGCGGACATCGATGCAGCCTGCCTGGTTGCGGAATCGGTGCGCAGGCAGGTCATGGCGCTCGACTCATTGCCGTGGCTGGCGGAACGACGCATTACTGTCAGCATCGGTGTCTCCGTCGCGCACGCCAAAAGCGATTCGGCCGGCGCGATGTTGCATCGTGCGGATCTCGCCCTCTACGAGGCCAAGCGAACGGGGCGCAATCGGGTCATCACCGAATACGCCGTCGCTGCTCCTGCCGCCGAAAACAGGCCACCGCGTCCGCTCGCGGACGAGCCTTCACCACCTCCATCCGATTCGGTGGGCATCGAATTCGCGTGAGCTGAAGCGCTGGCACGAGTCCCCGCTCGTGACGATTAGCTGCCTGTAGTGGAACCTTGACGCGCACCGATTCGTTCACCCGCATCTGCATCGATCGAGGTTTGAGCCTGGAAAGCCGCCGCACTGCTGCCGAGAGTCCGTAGCGACAGGTCATCACGGCGCCGGCAACGCGCTTGCTCTGTTGACATCTCATTGGACCTGCATGCGGCGACATCGGTGCAGGCGCGGCGATTCGTACCCGTGAGATTTCGCATAGGGTGCAGCGATTGCGACACTGCAGTCGACTTCGCCGCGGACCCGGTCCCAATAGGGAGAGAGATGCGGTGCGCGTGAGCCCCGCGAGGCCTGGCGTTCGCATAGACTGGCTTATACTGGCGGTCGGGCAGATTTGAGGTGACGAGCAATCAATGATGAATGAAGTCCGGGGTAGAACGAGCAGACGCTGGTGGACTGCGCTCGTCAGTCTGGTGTTCACGCTGTCTGCCGTCGCTGTTCCCGCGGCCGAGCCCCGCGTGCAGGGCGTCGTCGTCGAACGCACGCGCGAAGTGGATCCGGTCAAGGACGGCGATCCGGTCGTCAACAATCTCGAGCGTCGCACCTTCCGCTTTTTCTGGGACGCCGCCAGCAAGCAGAACGGCATGGTCCCCGACCGCTATCCGTCGCCGTCGTTCGCCAGCATCGCGGCCATCGGATTCGGCCTCACCGCTTACGTGGTCGGCGCCGAACGTGGCTTCGTATCGCGCAGCCGGGCAAGGACGCGCGTGCTGACGACCCTGAAATTCATCGCCGGCCTGCCGCAGGGCGCAGATGAAACGGGCACCGCCGGATACAAAGGCTTCTACTACCACTTCCTCAACATGAACGATGGACTGCGGTTCGGCACCTCCGAATTGTCGACCGTGGACACCGCGCTGCTGCTGGGCGGCGTGTTGTTGTGCCAGACCTATTTCGATCGCGATACGCGGGCCGAGAAGGAGATTCGCGACCTCGCGGGACAGATCTACGGCAAGGTCGAGTGGACCTGGGCACAGAATCGTCCATCCGCCATTTCGCATGGCTGGCGGCCCGAGACCGGTTTCCTGCGTTTCGACTGGCGCGGCTACAACGAAGCCATGCTGGTGTACATCCTGGCGCTGGGTTCGCCCACCTATCCAGTGGAGGCCGATGCCTGGCACGAATGGACCGAGACGTACGACAACAGCTGGGGCAAGTACGGCGGGCAGGAATTCCTGTCATTCGCGCCCCAGTTCGGTCACCAGTACTCGCATGTCTGGATCGATTTTCGCGGCATCCAGGACGAGTACATGCGCGGCAAAGGCATCGACTATTTCGAAAACAGTCGACGCGCGACGTACGCGCAACGCGACTATGCGCGTAACAATCCAATGCGCTGGCGCGGCTATGACAGTGAGATCTGGGGCCTGAGTGCCTCGGATGGCCCAGCTGACATCGTGCAGATCTACAACGGCGAAGAGCGCGGTTTCTTCAGTTATGCCGGACGCGGCACAGCCTCGAACCACATGCTCGACGACGGCACGATCGCACCGACCGCCGCCGTAGCGTCCATCGCTTTCGCGCCGGAGATCGTGATTCCGACCATTCGTGCGTTTCGCGCGCGGTTCGGCGAACACCTTTACCAGAAGTATGGCTTCCTGGACGCAGTCAATCCGAGCTTCACTTTCGTCAACGTGCCGTTGCGCCATGGCAAGGTGATCGAGAACGTCGGTTGGGTCGCGGACGATTACCTCGGTATCGACCAGGGCCCCATCCTGGCCATGATCGAGAACTATCGCAGCGGCTTCATCTGGAGCGTCATGCAACGCAATCCGAACATCCGCCGCGGACTGGAACGCGCCGGATTCAAAGGCGGCTGGCTCGATCAACCGGTCCCGACCAAATAGCGAAAATGCAGCAGCACCGGTCCACTGAAGCGTCGGGACGCGGCATCACCCGTCGCACGATCATTGCAGGCATCGCCGGGGCAACGGTTACGCTGATTGGCTGCGGCAATGCGCGCAGCGGTCGGCAGCGAGTCCGATTCTGGGCCGTGGGACGCGAAGGCGAAGTCGCAACGCAGTTGATCCAGGGATTCGTCACCGCTCATCCCGACATCGAAGTCGAAGTGCAGCGACTGCCATTCACGGCCGCGCACGAGAAACTGCTTACGGCCTACGCCGGCGATACGCTTCCCGATCTATGCCAGCTCGGCAACACCTGGGTGCCCGAATTCGCCGCGCTGAATGCGCTCGAACCGCTCGATGCGCGGGTCGCTGCATCCGGCGCCGTGGATGCTTCCGATTATTTCGCCGAGTTCCTGAATTCCAATCGCGTCGATGCGGCGCTGTATGGACTGCCCTGGTATGTGGACACGCGCTTGCTCTACTACCGCCGCGACCTGTTGCAGCAAGCAGGCTTCGACGCGCCACCGACGTCGTGGGCCGAATGGGAAGCCATGCTCGGCGCCATCAAGAAGCTCGGGGGCAACGACAAATTTTCCGTGCTGCTGCCGATCAACGAGTTCGAGCCGTTGCTGGTGATGGCGCTACAACAACCGTCGGAAGTGCTGCGCGACTCCGGCCGCTGGGGGAATTTTCGCAGCGACGATTTCAAGCGCGCAATGAATTTCTATAAGGGCATATTCGACCGGGGCTGGGCGCCACGCGCCACCAACACGCAGATATCGAACGTCTGGGACGAGTTCGGCAAAGGTTATTTCTCGTTCTACATTTCCGGTCCCTGGAACATTGCAGAGTTCAAATCGCGCCTGCCAGCGAACCTCCAGGATGCCTGGATGACAGCACCGATGCCGGGGCCAAATGGTCCGGGCGTATCGTCGGCGGGTGGCTCGAGCCTCGTGGTATTCCGCTCCTCGCCCGTGAAGGATGCAGCGTGGCAACTTGCTGAGTACCTGTCGTTGCCGCAGACGCAAAGCCATTTCTACGATCTCACCGGCAACATGCCGCCGCGACGCTCGAGCTGGAAAATTCCGGCGCTGGTGCAATCGACCTATGCGCGGGCATTCCACGAACAGCTCGACCGCGTGCGCTCGCCGCCGAAAGTGCCGGAGTGGGAACGGATCGCCACGGAGATGAGGCTGGCCGGGGAACGGGTCGTGCAAGGCGCACAGACCGTCGACGAGGCAGTGGCCGACCTGGATCGCAAGACCGATGCGATCTTGGAGAAGCGCCGCTGGATGTTGGATCGAGCCGCGCATGCCGGTAAAGGAGCCGCATGAACGTACGCAAAGCTGGCTGGTGGTTCGTCGCTCCCGCCGTGATCGTGCTCGGTGTCTTCTTTTTCCTGCCGGTGCTTGCCGCACTCGCGATGAGCCTCACCGACTTCGATTTGTACGCGCTCAGCGACTCGGCCAATCTGCGTTTCGTCGGCTTGCAGAACTACGGTCGCCTGCTCACGGAGCCGCTGTTCTGGAAAGCGCTCGGCAACACGCTGTACTTCGTGGCGTTGGGTGTGCCGCTGTCCATCTGTGCGTCCTTGGGTTCGGCGCTGCTGGTAAATTCCAAGCTCGCGCGCTTCAGGAATGTTTTCCGCACGATATTTTTCGCGCCGGTGGTGACGACCCTGGTCGCCGTCGCCGTCGTGTGGCGTTACATTTTTCACACCCGCTACGGATTCCTGAATTACGGCCTGAGCGAACTGGGTCTTGCGCCCATCGACTGGATGGGTGACCCGCATTGGGCCATGCCCGCCATCGTCATCCTCGCGGTGTGGAAGAACTTCGGTTACAACATGATCATCCTGCTGGCGGCGCTGCAAAGCATTCCCGAAGATTTGTATGAAGCCGCACGCATCGACGGTGCGTCGGGATGGCAACTGTTTCGGCACGTGACCTTGCCGAGTCTCGCACCGGTGCTGATGCTGGTGAGCATTCTCACCATGACGGGCTATTTCCAGTTGTTCGCCGAGCCGTACGTCATGACAGAAGGCGGCCCGCTGCAGAGTACGTTGAGCGTGCTGTATTTCATGTACGAAGAAGGCTTCAAGTGGTGGAGCCTGGGACGGGCTTCGGCAGTGGCGTTCCTGCTGTTCGTGCTGATGTTCGCGGTCACGGCATTGCAGTTGCGTATGGGGCGACGCGAGGTCAGCGCATGAAGAGGACATTGCCGACCATCGCGGTCAATACCATGCTCGTCGTCGGCGGCGCGCTGGTCGCCTTTCCATTGGTGTGGATGGTGTCGGTATCGTTCATGCCGCGCGGTGCGGCCAGCACGTTTCCACCGCCGTTTTTCCCAGTCGATCCGACGCTGGCCAATTATCGTGAGCTGTTTGCGAATCATTCGGCAGGGCGTTACATGGCGAACAGCGCGCTGGTGGCGACGATCGCCACACTGATCTCGCTGGTCATCAACACCATGGCTGGCTATGCGTTCGCGAAGCTGCGTTTCGCTGGCCGCGACCGCCTGTTCAAACTGCTGCTTGGCGCTCTGGTGATTCCAGGCCAGGTGACCATGATTCCGCTGTTCGCGCTCGTGAAATCCCTGGGGCTGGTCAGCACTTACGGCGGTGTCATCGTGCCGTCGATGGCGAGCATTTTCGGTATTTTCCTGGTGCGGCAGTATGCGTTGTCGCTGCCCGATGAATTACTCGAAGCGGCCCGCATCGACGGCGCCAGCGAGGCGCGCATCTTTTTCTCCATCGTGATGCCGCTGCTGAAACCTATCCTGGTGACGCTGGCCATCCTCACGTTCCTCGCGACCTGGAACGATTTCATGTGGCCGCTGATCGTGCTCACCGATCAGAAGCTGCACACGCTGCCTGTGGCCTTGGCGGGGTTGTCGCGTGAACACGTCCAGGACAACGAACTGATGATGGCCGGCGCGGTCATCACGGTGATACCGGTGCTGGCGTTGTTTCTCGCCATGCAACGCTATTACATCGCCGGGATCCTGGCGGGCGGCGTGAAAGGCTAGGGGCTTTAAGGAATGACACATGACACAGGCAACATTCTCGGGAAGCCCGCCGCTGTGATGACTCGCCACGCACTCGCATTGTGCTGCCTGCTGCTGTCGGCCATCGCATCCGCCGCGGAAGCGCCGGTTCCCGCGACCCAGGTCATCGATGAACTCGATGACATTTCCGCATGGAAGACACTGGTGTCGGACGGCGTCACGGCATCGATTCATGAGGCGCGCGGCAACCAGGGCGGCGCGATGGTGCTGGAATTCGACCTGGCGAAAACGGCGGGTTATGCCGTCGCAACTCGCAAGTTGTCGCTGGATCTGCCGGCCGATTACGAACTGTCGTTCTGGATCCGTGGCGAAGCGGGTCGCAATCATCTCGAGATCAAGTTCGTCGATGCTTCGGGCGACAACGTGTGGTGGTATCGCCGTCCGGACTACAACTTCTCCGGTGACTGGCAGCAGCTGCGCATCAAGCGCCGCCAGATCGAATTCGCCTGGGGCCCGACGGACGATCGCATCCTGCACAAGATCGCGAGCATCGAAATGGTCCTCGCCGCCGGACGCGATGGCGGCAAAGGCAGCATCTGGTTCGACCAGCTTGCGTTGACGCCCATCGAACGATCACAGACTGCCGCGACCCCGGTGGCGACGGCTTCATCCGAACAGGGCAAGAACGCTGCGGCGCTTGCGCTGGATGATCGCACAGGTACGGCATGGCGCAGTAAGCGCGGCGATCCCACACCGACGCTGACTATAGACCTGCAACAGGTTCGCGAATTCGGCGGCATCGAGATCGACTGGCTGAAAGACCGTGCCGCCAGCAATTACAGCATCGATTTTTCCAACGACGGCTCGCAGTGGCGCACGGTGCGTACTGTGACTGCGGGTAATGGCGGACGCGATTCGCACCTGTTACCGGAGTCCGAAGCGCGCTACGTTCGGATCGTGTCGCACGACGCTGCCCGTGAAGCAGGTATCGTGGATGTCTACATTCGCGATCTGGCCTTCGGTGCCTCGCCCAACGCCTTCATTTCGTCGTTGGCCCAGCACAGCCGGCGCGGCTGCTATCCGCGCGGTTTCGTCAATGAACAGTTGTATTGGACGCTCGTTGGCGTCGATGGCGATAGAGAAGAAAGCCTGCTGAGCGAAGACGGCGCGTTCGAGCCACGCAAAGGTAGTTTCAGTGTCGAGCCGTTCTTCATCGACGGCAACAGCATTCTCACCTGGGCCGACATGAAGATCACTCATTCGTTAAGCGAGGGTTACCTGCCGATTCCCGCCGTGCAATGGCAGCATCGGAATATCGAACTAGAAACACGAGCGTTCGGCAGCGGTGAGCGTGGTGCAGCCGTGTCGCGAGTGGTTTATCGCGTCCACAATCCTCGCGGCACCGCCTATAAAGTGACCCTGGCGCTTGCGATTCGTCCGTTCCAGGTCAATCCGCCGCAGCAATTCCTGAACACCGTGGGTGGCGTGGCAACCATTCACGAACTGGCCGCGAGCGATGGCAAGGTGATGATCGATGGCGTCGCCGCAGTTTCAGTACCAGCAGCGCCGACTGCGTTCCGTGCTGTGCCGTTCGATGCGGATTCTCCGTGCGAGTGGCTGACTGCGAAAAATCTGCCCGCCACTGTGCGCGACGAAACTGGCATGGCGTCCGGCGCGCTGCTGTACGAATTGACCCTGGCTCCGAACGCGACCAGCGAAATCGCGATCGACCTGCCACTGCATGCAGAACCATTGCCGGCCACGCAGTCCTCGCAGGAGCAGATCGCGAACGAATGGCGCGAGAAACTCAATCGCGTCGAACTGGATCTCCCCGGCGAGGGGCGCGCATGGTTCGATACATTGCGAACTTCGCTTGCGCATGTGCTGATCAATCGCGACGGTGCTGGATTGCAACCGGGTTCGCGCGCGTACGAGCGATCCTGGATTCGCGACGGCGCGATGACGTCGCAGATGTTGTTGCGTCTCGGACATGAGCCCGAAGTGCGTGAGTTCCTGTTGTGGTACGCCGACTACCAGTTCAGCAATGGCAAGACACCGTGTTGCGTCGACATCCGCGGCGCCGATCCTGTACCCGAAAACGACAGTCCCGGCGAGTTCCTGTTCCTGATCGACGAACTGTATCGCTACAACGGCGATACCGAACTGCTCAAGACGTTGTGGCCGCGTGCGCAGAAAGCAGTCGACTACATGGAGAAGATGCGACTGTCGGAGCGCACGCAAGCCAACATGACGCCCGAGCGGCGCATGTTCTACGGCCTGATGCCGGCGTCGATCAGCCACGAAGGCTATTCCGCCAAACCCATGCATTCGTACTGGGACGATTTCTGGGCGCTCGCCGGTTATGAAGCCGTCGTGCGCATTGCCAATAGCGTAGGGGACAAGGCCCAGGCGCGGAAATATATCCAGTCGCGCGATCAGTTCCGCGCCGATCTGTATCGCTCGCTGCAACTGTCGATGCGCACTCACAAGATCGACTACCTGCCGGGCGCCGCGGAACTGGGTGATTTCGATGCGACCTCGACCACCATCGCCATCACGCCGGTCGGTGACCAGCAGATGCTACCGCCGGACGCGATGATTGCGACGTTCGAGCGCTACTGGAAAGAGTTCGACGCGCGTCGACATAGCAAGTCATGGGATGCCTACACTCCTTACGAGTGGCGCAACATGGCGGTGTTCGTGCGATTGGGCTGGCGCGACCGTGCGCTCGAACTGATGAAATTCTTCATGGACGATCGCCGGCCGGCCGAATGGAATCAGTGGGCAGAAGTCGTCGGCCGCGAGCCGCGCAAGGCGCGTTTCGTCGGCGACATGCCGCATGGCTGGGTCGCATCGGACTACGGTCGATCGATGTTGGATATGCTGGCCTACGAACGTCCGGCGGATGAAACACTGGTGCTGATGGCGGGCGTGCCTGTGGATTGGATTCGCAAAGACGGCCTGGCGGTGCGTCGCCTGCGCACTCCGTATGGAGAGCTCAGCTACTCGCTGAAGGTCGACGGGAAGACGCGCACGCTCGAAATCAGTGAGCTCGCGCGACCGCCGAACGGTGGCGTGTCCATTGCCTTTCCGGAAGGCGAAGACATGGGACGTCAATCCATCCAGACCGGCACCGCGCGCTGGATCGGATCGGAGTTGCGCGTCGGCAAGTTGCCGTTCAAAGTGACCTTCACCCGCTGATACAAAGAACGAATCATTCATGGCAGCAGTTACTCTCCGCGGCGTCCGCAAGGTTTACGACAACGGCCACGTCGCCGTGCAGCGGGCCGACCTGACTGCCGCGGATGGCGAATTGCTGGTGCTGGTCGGTCCCTCCGGCTGCGGCAAGAGCACGCTGCTGCGAATGATCGCGGGACTCGAAGCAGTCAGCGAAGGTGCGATACTGATCGGGAGCAAGGACGTCACGAATCTCGAACCTCGCGACCGGGATATCGCGATGGTGTTCCAGAGTTACGCGCTCTATCCGCACATGACGGTGGCGGAGAATCTCGGCTTCGGCCTCAAGCTGCGCGGCTCATCTCACGAGGAGGTCAAACGCCTCGTCGACGAAGCAGCCAAGATGCTCGATCTCACGACCATGCTCGACCGGCTACCCAAGCAGTTATCGGGAGGCCAGCGGCAACGAGTCGCTCTCGGTCGCGCACTCGTGCGCCATCCGCAGGTGTTCCTGCTCGATGAACCGTTGTCGAACCTGGACGCGAAGTTGCGCAGCTCGATGCGTACCGAGATTGCGCGCCTGCACCGTTCATTGGGTACGACCATGATCTATGTCACTCACGACCAGGTCGAAGCCATGACGCTGGGCCAGCGCATCGTGGTCATGAACAAGGGTGAGATCCAGCAGATCGATACACCCATGCGAATCTACGAGCGCCCGGACAACCTGTTCGTCGCGGGCTTTCTCGGCAACCCCACGATGAATTTCTTTCGCGGCAAGCTGACCGAGAGTGGCGCTTTGTCGATAGCAGGCGAGGGCACGCATTTGTCGCTGCCTGATGCATACGCGCAATCGCTCGCTTCGTATCGCGGACGCGAGATCATCGGCGGTATCCGGCCCGAAGATCTGCAACGCGATCGAGCGCTGGCACCGGGCGAGGGTGCCGCGATCAGCGGCGTCATCGACCTGGTCGAATGCATCGGCAGCGAGGCGTTCCTGCATCTGCGCGTTGGTGCGTGGGCGCTGATTGCCAGGGTCGAACCGCAGAACCTGCCGGCGTTGGGTTCGAGCATCACGCTGGCGGCAGCGCCTGAACGCATCCATTTCTTCGACGTGGAAAGCGGCAGCCGTATCGGAGGCTGACACGATGAGCACCACATTCCAAGCCTGCGGTGTCGTCACCATTACCACCGACTTCGGCCATCAAGGGCCGTTCGTCGCGACGATGAAAGGTCGCATCCTCACGCGCCTGCCCGATGCGCGGATCATCGACGTCACGCATGAAGTGCCAGTCTACTGGCCGGCCGAAGCGGGCTTCTGGCTGCTGCGCGCATTCGAATATTTTCCACCGGGCTCAGTGCATATCGCGGTGGTCGATCCGGGCGTGGGCACCGATCGCGACATCATCGTCGTGCAGGCGCGTGGCCATGCCTTCATTGCTCCCGACAATGGTTTGCTTGCGCCCATCGTCGCGAAGCATGCCGACGCCGTCGTTCACCGGCTCGACCTGCCGTCAGTGCGGCAGCGATTGCAGTTGAGCCTGCCCAGCGCGACATTTCACGGCCGCGATATTTTCGCCCCGGTTGCCGCCGAGATGGCAGCGGGGCGAGTGACGCTCGCGGAGCTGGGTCCGCAGATCACCAGCATCGTGCCCGCCTGGGTAGACGATCCGGAAGTGACCACCGATCACGTCACCGGCGTGATCATCACCATCGACCACTTCGGCAACCTGATCACCAACATCGATGCCGCCTTGATTCAGCGCTTCTCCCACCCCATGGTTCGCACCGGAGGGCACTCATTCGCCGTGCGACGTACTTATGGCGAAGTTCGGCCCGGCGAATACCTGGCGCTGATCAACTCGTTCGGCGTCGTCGAAATCGCCAGGGCCGAACAGAGCGCCGCCGAAGCGCTGGGACTGGGACGGGGCGCACCCGTTGTCGTGACAGATCGTTAATGAGGCTTGCAACGGGCAAGCGCCGCTGAACGATCCGGGATTCGAGTGTCAAATTGCCGGGCCCAAGGGCGAGCCCAAGCTGGGTGCGCAGGCGGCGATTTTGGGAACCAACCATTGAAAACCGCCGCGCATCGTATATAGTCCGCAGGCTTCAAGGCCTATCCAGCTTCCGATGTATTTGATTTCTCGGAACTTTTTCAGGAAATACCATGGCGGAGAGAGACGACGATCACTTCGATCTCGATGATGAATTCGTCGCCGAGAGCGATGAAGAGCAGAATTTCGATCGGTTCATCGATAACCGGCGTGCGCGCCCCGGCGCGAAAGACACGACGAAAAAGGGCAAGGCCGCCTGGAGCAAACTCGAGGACGTGCTTGCCGAACGTCGTTTGAAGAAAGAACTCAACGACTTCGAAGAAGAATAGTAAGGTCGCTACGCGGCACCTGAGAGCCGCGCCGATGCTCGAATGCCGCGGCCCGGACGTGGCCGTTTCGTGAGCGGAAGTTCGCGAGCATTCGGCCGCCCGACGCTTCGGGCAGATGCGCGCCGCCGGTGCCGCAGGATAGATTTCAAAAATGGGGTTCGACATGACGATGGCTGTTTCCACGCCCGCGGCTTCCCCGTGGGTGGTGCTCAAGTTCGGCGGCACGAGCGTGTCGTCGGTGGCGAACTGGTCCAACGTGGCCCAGGTGCTGCGCGAACGGCTAGCCGAAGGTCTGCGCCCGGTCGTTGTCCATTCCGCCCTGTCGGGCATCACAGACCGCCTGGAGCAATTGTTGAGCCTGGCCCTGAGCGGCGAGTGGCAGCCCACCATGGACCAGATCGAGACGCGACATCGCGATCTCGGCCGCGACATGGGCATTACACCGACCCCCGAACTCGAAGAGCAGTTCCGGCGCCTGCGCCAGATTGCTGCCGGCATTGCGCTGGTGGGCGAGGTCAGTGACCGCCTGCGGGCTCGGGTGATGGCCCAAGGCGAGCTGATGGCAACACGACTCGGAGCGGCCTACCTCGCGACCCAGGGCCTCGATGTGCAGTGGGCCGATGCCCGGATGGTGTTGAAGGCGGAATCGCGCCGTAACGCCAATATGCGCTCGACCTACCTGTCGGCAACCTGCGCGTACGAACCGGATCTCCAGTTACAGCAGCGCTGGTCCACACCGGGCACTGTCTGGATCACGCAAGGTTTCATCGCCAGCGACGAGGCGGGCGACACAGTCCTGCTCGGTCGCGGTGGCTCGGACACGTCCGGCAGTTATTTCGCCGCCAAGCTGCAGGCGCGGCGGTTGGAGATCTGGACCGACGTTCCGGGAATGTTCAGCGCCAACCCTCGCTCGATTCCGACAGCGCGGTTGCTGCGAGCTCTCGAATACGACGAAGCGCAGGAGATCGCCAGCAGTGGCGCGAAAGTCCTGCACCCTCGCTGCATCATGCCGGTCAAGCAGTACGGCATTCCGTTGCACGTGTATGCGACCCAGACGCCGAAGCTCGAAGGCACTGTCATCACCACGCACGGTGGCAACATCGCCGCGCAGGTGAAGGCCGTCACCATCAAAAAGAACATCACGCTGGTGTCGATGGAAACGGTGGGCATGTGGCATTCGGTGGGCTTCATGGCCGATGCCTTCGCCGTGTTCAAGGAACATGGCCTGTCCATCGACCTGGTATCGACTTCGGAAACCAGCGTGACGGTGTCGCTCGACCCCGCAGCCAACACGCTGGACAAGGCAGCGCTCGATGCACTGGTCGCCGATCTCGGTAAGCTATGCCGCGTGCAGGTGATCGGTCCGTGTGCGGCGGTGAGCCTGGTGGGCCGGAATATCCGCGCCATCCTGCATCGGCTCGGCGACGCGCTCGAACTGTTCGAAGAACAGAAAATCTACCTGGTCACGCAGGCCGCCAACGATCTCAACATCACCTTCGTCATCGACGAGACGCAGGGCGACCGGCTGGTCGCCCGACTGCACGAGATCGCCATCCGCAAGATGACGGCCGACCGCGTGCTCGGACCCACCTGGGAAGAACTCTACGGTTCGCCTGGACGGACTACCGACACATCGAAGCTGTGGTGGCACAGGCGTCGCGATGAATTGATTGCGCTCGGCCGCGCTAACGGCGCTGCCTTTGTCTACGACAGCGCATCGTTGCTGGAAAAAGCGCGGGCGCTCAAGTCCCTCAGCGGCATTGACGGCGTGTTCTACGCGCTCAAGGCCAACTGGCATCCCGAGATCCTGAAGCTGTTCCATGCGCAGGGGCTGGGATTCGAGTGCGTATCGCGCGGCGAAGTGACTCACGTGCTCAAGACACTGCCGGGCATCGATCGGCAGCAGATCCTGTTCACACCGAATTTCACACCGCGTGACGAATACGAATGGGCGCTGGAGCAGGGCATCTGGGTCACGCTCGACAACCTGCATCCGCTCAAGCACTGGCCGGAATTGTTCAGGGGCCGCGAGATCTTCGTGCGCATCGATACCGGCTACGGTCGCGGCCATCACGACAAGGTCAGGACTGCCGGCGTACATTCCAAGTTCGGCGTGCCGTTGTTCGAAATGGAAGAGCTCGAGCGCCTGGTCAATGCGGCCGGCGCCAAGGTCATCGGGCTGCATGCACACACCGGCAGCGGCGTGTTCACCGTCGACAACTGGAAATCGGTGGGCGACATCCTGACGACGCTGACGCAGCGCTTCACTCACGTCCACACGATCGACCTCGGCGGGGGACTCGGTGTTCCGGAACGTCTCGGCCAGCAGGGCGTGGTGTTGCCCGAGTTTGCCGCCGCGTTGAACGAGCTCAAGCGCGCCCAGCCGAACATTCGCCTGTGGATCGAGCCCGGTCGTTACCTGGTCGCTGAGGCAGGCGTGCTGCTCGCGACGGTGACGCAGCTCAAGGGCAAGGGCGAAGTGCAGTATGTCGGGGTAGCCACCGGTATGAACTCGCTCATCCGGCCTGCACTATATGGCGCGCATCACGAGATCCTCAATCTCACTCGCATCGACGAACTGGCGACGGAAGTCGTGAACGTCGTCGGTCCGATCTGCGAAACCGGCGACCAGCTCGGACTCGACCGCTTGCTGCCGCCTACACAGGAAGGCGATGTGCTGCTCATCGCCACGGCCGGTGCTTACGGACGCGCGATGAGTTCCACCTACAACCTGCGCGAGCCGGCCAAGGAGTTCATCATCTGAGCACTCGGGTGATCAGGGTCGCCACGACGAGTTCGAGCGTGTGGCCTTCCCTGATGTGCTCACGACCGATATCTGTTTTGGTGGCGTCGTCGGGCGACGACAGAGGCCCATTGCCGGCAGACTATTTCCCGCATTGTGACGCTCGTCGCGCCCGCGGCTCGTAAAGGACACGAACGACGTGACAAAATGTGGCGGCACTACCAGGGCGATGCCCTCCCGAGGCCTGTCGATGCGAATTGCGGTGCGTACGGCGTTGATCATTCTGGGTGGCTGTTTCAGCCAGCTCGCCAGTGCACAGCCGCCGTGGGAGAAGAATCCTCCGCCACGGCTGATCGAAGACATCGTGCGTGTCGAGGTCAATGTGATGGGCGCGTCCTACGACACCACCGCCCGCGTCGATTCCATTCCCGAAGAACCCGGCACCGTCTTCAATGCGGAAAAGGATTTCAAGGTCGACGACGCCGAGTACATGGTGGCGGGCGAGATCACGCTGCTGCCCGGCGAGCGGCACCTGCTGCGATTGACCGGATTGAACACCCAGCGCGACGGGCACACGCGCCTGCAGCGCCAGATCGCGTATGACGACGAAGTCTACGAGGTCAACGAACTCGTCGACAGCTCGATCAACCTGCGACTGTTCGGCCTCACCTATGGCTTCCGCCTGATCTCCAACGAACGCATGGAAGTCACGCCGACCCTGGGCGTGCAGGTCGGCGAGTACTCGACCAATGCAGTCGTGCGTAGTCGCACCGTGCGCGAGCCTACGGGTGATGTCGCCCCGATCCCGGTCATCGGCGCCGACCTGCGTTACGACTTCACCAGGCGCCTGTCGATGGAAGGCCGCGTGCAGTACATGAAGGTGGAACTGGATGAAATCGAAGCGCGCCTGGTCGACTGGCGGGTCGGCTTCACATGGCGGTTCAATCCGCACTTCGTGGTCGGCGCGGGCTACCGTGCGTTCACCATCGACGCGGAGTCCTTCGACGAAGATTCGTCGGGACTCATCGACCTGAGCATGGACGGGCCGTTGCTGTATGTGAGGGCGAGTCTGTAGTACTCGCTACCTCGCCACATGCCTGCGCTCCAACTCCGCCACCACATCGCTCAACAGCAGCTCGCGTGATTTGAGCAGCAGGGCCAGGTGAAACACCAGGTCCGCCGCCTCGCCCAACAGGGCAAGGCTGGACTGCGATACGGCGGCAATCGCCACTTCCACGCCTTCTTCGCCGACCTTCTGCGCCAAGCGACCGGTGCCTTCGGCCCAGATACGCGCGGTATAGCTTCCCTCCGGCTGCTCGGTAATGCGCTGGGCGATCACCGCCTGCAGTTGCCCGAGAAACGCGAAGCGCTCCGCGCCGGCTTCGATCTCGTCCCCAAAGCAACTGTCCGTGCCGTTGTGACAGGTCGGGCCGTCCGGCGTCGCCGTGATCAGCAGGCTGTCGCGATCGCAATCGGCCGCGACGCCGACGACGTGAAGAAAGTTTCCGGAGGTCTCGCCCTTGGTCCAGAGGCGCTGCTTGCTGCGACTGAAAAACGTCACCTTGCCCAGTTCGAGCGTGGCCCGCAGAGACTCTGCGTTCATGAAGCCCAGCATGAGTACCTGGCCAGTGGTCGCGTGCTGGACGATGGCCGGCAGCAGTCCGCCAGCTTTGGTCCAGTCGAGACCGTCGACGGCTGCCTGGTCCAGCCGCGGCGCGGCTGCGTTCATCTGCGACTCGAGCTTGCTCATGAGCGGACCTCGACCGACTGGGTGCGCAGATATTGTTTGAGAGAGGGAATCGCAATCGCGCCGGAATGGAAAACGCTGGCGGCCAATGCGCCGTCGACCTGCGCGCGTGCGAACACTTCGGCGAAGTGATTCGGCTCACCGGCGCCGCCCGATGCAATTAGCGGCACGTCGCACAGGCGGCGCACGGCAGTGAGTTGCGGAATGTCGTAACCATGCCGCACACCGTCGCTGGCCATGCAATTCAGAACGATCTCGCCGGCGCCGCGCTCCTGCACCTCGCGCACCCAGTCGAGTGTGCGGCGGGCCGTGTTGCGGGTCCGATCCGGATCGCCCGTGAACTGGTAGACGAGGTATTCGTCGCCCACGCACTGGCTGTCGATACCGACGACCACGCACTGCGCGCCGAAGCGGGCGCTGAGTCGCGAGATGAGTTCGGGATCGCTCAGTGCGGGCGAATTGATTGAAACTTTCTCAGCACCCTGGCCCAGCACCTGCTCCGCGTCGGCAACGCTGTGAATGCCGCCGGCCACGCAGAATGGAATATCCAGGATGCGTGCGACCCGCCGCACCCAGCTGCGATCGACCGAGCGTCCGTCGGGGCTCGCCGTGATGTCATAGAACACCAGTTCGTCGGCGCCTTCTTCGCGATAGCGTGTCGCCAGTTCCAGGATGTCGCCCACGATGACGTGATCGCGGAAGCGCACGCCCTTGACCACCTGGCCATCCCTGACGTCGAGACAGGGGATTATGCGTTTGGCAAGAATGGCCGCAACTCCTCGGGTGAGATCTTGTTTTCCAGCATCGCCTTGCCGCTGATGACGGCCGCAACACCGCAGTCGCGCAGTTCCTTGAGGTCGTTTGCAGACGCGACGCCGCCGGAGGCTTGCCACTGCAGTTGCGGAAAGCGTCGCACGCCCTCCGCGTATAACTCGCAATTGGGACCGGTCATTGCACCGTCGCGCGCGACGTCAGTACACAGGACGTGTTCGAGACCTGCTTGCGCAAAGCCTTCAATTGCCTGCCACAGGTTCGTCTCGCTCGTCTGCTTCCAGCCGTGTGTTGTCAGAAGCGGCGTGCGCATGCCGTCGATCCTCACGTCGAAAGCCAGCACCACTTTGTCGGCGCCGACTTCTTTCATCCACTCAGCCACCTCCTGGGGAGCTGTGACTGCAACGCTACCGATTACTGCGCGTTCGACTCCCGTCGCCAGCAACTCCTGTACGCGAGCGAGTGTCCGCAGTCCGCCACCGACTTGCAGGCGCACGCGAGGTTGACGTGACAGGCCCACGATCAATTCGCGGTTGGGTTGATCGCCGTCGCGCGCGCCGTCCAGGTCGACGACATGGACGCGTCGTGCGCCCAATGCGAGATAGCGCTCGAGGATCTGCGCAGGATCGTTCGAGTACACGGTCTCCGCCGCGAAGTCGCCTTTCAGCAGCCTCACGCAGCGTCCACCTCGCAGATCGATTGCCGGGATGAGTTCCATGGTGTTTCGACTGTGCATCACAACCGTAAAAAATTCTGGATCAGCTGGGCGCCGACGCGCGCCGAACGCTCCGGATGAAACTGTACGCCGTAGACGTTGTCCCGTTGCACGATGGCCGTGAACGGATCGCCGTAACTCGCCGTCGCGAGCGTAAGTCCACTCACCGGCGCGGCATAGCTGTGGACGAAATAGACATAGTCGCCTTGCGCGATGTCCTGCAGCAGCGGCGACGGCTTATCGAACTCGAGCTGATTCCAACCCATGTGCGGCACGGGCAAGTCGGGACGAGTCTCGAAACGGCGCACGCGACCGGGCAACAATCCCAGGCAGGACACATCGCCTTCTTCCGAGGACTCGAACAACAGCTGCATTCCTACGCAGATGCCGAGTACCGGTTGGCGCAATCTTCGGATCGTATCGACGATGCCTGCGTTCTGCAGGCGTGCCATGCAGTCAGCTGCCGCACCCACGCCAGGAAGAATGATATGCGACGCATCCTCCAGCACCGCCGGATCGGTGGTGAGATCGGAAGGCAGGCCGAGGCGTTCGACGGCAAATTGCAGCGAGGCAATGTTCGCGCCGCCGCTGTCTATGATGGCGAGCCGCGTCATTACAGTATGCCCTTGGTGCTCGGCAGGCCGGTATCGGTAATGCGGATCGCCTGGCGCAGCGCGCGCCCCACACCTTTGAAACAGGCTTCGATCATGTGGTGCGTGTTGTCGCCCTCGACCTTGATGTTGATGGCCGCGCCCAACGTATCCGCGAGCGAGCGGAAGAAGTGCGGCACCAGCTCCGTGGGCAACTGGCCGACCTGGTCGCGGCCGAACTTGCCTTCGAACACAAAGTAAGCGCGGCCGGACAGATCGATGGCGACCTGCGCCAGCGCTTCGTCCATCGCCAGCAGGAAGCCGTAACGATGAATGCCGCGTTTGTCACCGAGAGCAGCGCGCAGAGCCTGACCCAATGCCAGCGCACAATCCTCCACCGTATGATGCTCGTCGATCTGCAGATCGCCCTTGCACCTCAGTTCCAGCGAGAAGCCGCCGTGCTTGGCTATCTGTTCCAGCATGTGGTCGAAAAAGCCGAGACCCGTCGTCACGTGGATCGGCCCCTCGCTATCCAGGTTGACGGCGACCGTGATGTCGGTTTCCTTGGTCTTGCGAGTCACTTCGGCGTGGCGATTCGATTTCACCAGACGCGCGGCAATGCCGGCCCATGTTTCGCCTTCGCCGCGATCCGTGCGCAATCGTATGCCCTGGATGCCCAGATTACGCGCGAGCTGCAGATCGGTCTCGCGATCGCCGATCACGTAGCTGTGTTCGCTGTCCAGTTCGATGGTGGCGAGGTAGTCGTCGAGCAGTCCGGTCTTGGGCTTGCGGCAACTGCAGCCATCGGCGGGGAAGTGCGGACAAATGAATTCGGCGTCGAAGCTGACTCCTTGCGAGATCAGCAGGTCGTGGAGGAATTCGTGAGGTTCGCGAAAAGTCGGTTCGGGAAAACTCGCGGTGCCCAGCCCATCCTGGTTGCTGACCATCACGAAGCTGTAACCGGCATTGCGCAGTTCGAGCAGCGCCGGAATGACACCTGGCAGCAGCCGCAGCTTCTGCAGGCTGTCGATCTGCTGGTCCGGCGGCTCTTCGATCAAGGTGCCGTCGCGGTCGATGAACAGGACTCGCTTGCCGCTCATTACTGGTTACTCACATGGGCAGGCGCCGCGGCGCCGGCAATTCGTTCGATGGCGCCCAGCAGTCGATCGTTCTGCTCAGGTGTGCCGACGGAAATTCGCAGGCAGCCGCAGAGGAAAGGCGAGACGGGATTGCGGATGATCAATCCTGCCGACTGTGCCGCCGCAAACACCTGTGCCTTGTCCGCGCATTCGACGAGCAGGAAATTCGCCGCACTATTCCAGATACGACGAATGGCGGACATTTTTGCCAGTCGTTCGCTCAGGCGGGCACGCTCGCCGAGTATTGCCGCGATACGCCGGGAAGCCGCCACTCGATGTTCTCCATCTGTGAATTTGAGTACCGCTTCGATGGTCTGCGTGGGCAGTGAATAGGGTGTGATTACATTCGCCAGCAGCGACACGATGTCCGGATGTGCGAGCAACGCGCCACAACGCGCACCGGCGAGTGCATAAGCCTTGGACAAGGTGCGCAGTACCACCAGGTTCGTAAATCGATGCAGCTCACTGCTGATGCTGCCGATGCCCGCGAATTCGATGTAAGCCTCGTCCACCACGATCAGCGCTTTATCGGTCATCTCTTCGCACAGGCGCTCGATGGCCGCGCGTTCGATCAGGCCGCCGGTGGGATTGTTGGGCGTGCACAGGAAAATCAGTTTGCACTCGGGCACCCATGCTGCGAGCACAGCGTCTATATCCAGCGCGAACGATTGATCTTTAAGCAGCGGCACTTCGATCAGTCCCGCACCCTGGATGCGCGCGGACACTTTGTACATGCCAAAGGTCGGCGGACAGATCATCACGCTGTCCACACCGGCGCGACAGAACGAGCGGACGAGCAGGTCGATGCCTTCATCGCTGCCGCGACCGGCGAGCACACATTCTGGCGTCACGTCATACAGTTCGGCGAGGTGCTCGATCAGTTCGATGGGCTGCGGCTCGGGATAGCGGTTCAATCCAGCGGTCGTAGCATCGCCATCGGCGCGCCATGGCATTTCGTTCGCATGCATGCGCTCGAGAGAGGGTTCCCACGCTGCGTGCTGATATGGCTGCAGATTCAGGATGTCGGGCCGCGCCAGTTGCAGGATCGAATTCATGATTGGCCTTGCCGATCGAGATGAGCGAGCCGCACCTGCACCGCATTGGCATGTGCATCGAGCCCTTCGAGTTCCGCGATGGAAACGGCCACAGGCCCGAGATCGCGCAAGCCTTCCGAGGTCAGTTCCTGCACCGTCATGCGCTTCAGGAAGTCGGTGAGCGACAGGCCACTGTAAGCACGCGCGAAACCGTACGTCGGCAATACGTGATTCGTGCCGCTGCAGTAGTCGCCCATGGTCTCGGGTGTCCAGGTGCCAAGGAACACGGAACCGGCGTTGCGGATTTTCGGCAGCCAGCTACGCGCATTGCGGGTCTGCACGATCAGATGTTCGGGTGCGTATGCATTGCTGACTTCGAACGCGATGTCGAGAGAGTCGACCAGCACGATGCGGCTGTGATCGATCGACTGGCGCAATGTAGACTCGCGGCCC
Source organism: Steroidobacteraceae bacterium (assembly GCA_040509875.1). Classification (GTDB taxonomy): domain Bacteria; phylum Pseudomonadota; class Gammaproteobacteria; order Steroidobacterales; family Steroidobacteraceae; genus Steroidobacter. Next base: position 37,920 of record JBEVKB010000137.1, read on the forward strand.
AGCCTGCGCATCTGCTGTTCGAGTTCAACCAGTGTCGCTTCGGCGAGCACTTCCGAAGTCGTCACCAGCACTACCTGCGCATCGGCACTGTGCTCTGCCTGCGCCAACAGGTCCGCCGCAACGAATTCCGCGTTGGCGGTCTGATCGGCGATCACCAGGACTTCCGAAGGCCCGGCCGGTAAATCGAGCGCCGCGCCTTCCGGATCGTTCGCCACCAGCAACTTCGCCGCTGTGACCCAAGAATTGCCTGGACCGAAGACTTTGCTTACTTTCGGAATCGACTCGGTGCCATAAGCCATCGCAGCTACTGCCTGCGCGCCACCCACTTTGAACACGCGCTCGATGCCGCAGAATCTCGCCACGGCGAGCACGCCGGGATCTGCAGAACCATCTTTGCGCGGCGGTGTGCAGAGAATGCGAGTCGTGCATCCAGCGATGCGTGCGGGAATGGCAAGCATGATTGCGGTGGAGGGCAGGGGAGCGACACCCGCCGGCACGTACAAACCAACAGCGTCGATGGCGCGATACTGGCGTTCGCACACGACACCCGGCGACATGGTCATCGAGATGGGTTCGCTGAGCTGCGCTTCGTGAAAGCGCTTCACATTGCCAATGGCGCGAATGAGCGCGTTGCGCTGTGTTGTGTTCAACGACTGTTCGGCTGCTGTGAACTCTGCCGCGCTGACTTCCAGGTTGGTGAGTTCCACGCCGTCGAAACGCTTGGTGAGGTCCAGCAATGCAGCGTCGCCGCGTTCACGCACTTCGGCAATGATCGCGCGCACCCGCTCGTGCAAGTCCTCGGTCCCGCTCTGAGTGGGTCGACGCAAAACGTCGCGTCGCTCTGCTGGCGACAAGGCGGACCATTTGAGAATGGGCAATGTCATGGAAGTAGGCATCCTGCGTCAGGCCAGCATCTTTTCGACTGGCAACACCAGGATGGAACTCGCACCGGCCGCCTTCAAGCTCTCGAGCGTTTCCCAGAACACATTTTCACGGCACACCGCATGCACGGCAACTTTGTCGCTGACGCCATCCAGCGGCACGATGGTAGGCGATTCGCTGCCGGGCAATAATTTACGAATGGCCGAGAGCGCCGAGCGCGGCGCATGCAGCATGATGTACTTGCTTTCCTTCACCTGCTGGACACCGTCGATGCGCATCGACAGGCGGTGAATCCACGCGAGTTTGTCCGGCGGCACGGCCACCGGTGTAGTGATGATGGCGGCCTGGCTTTCAAGAATGGTTTCCGCCTCCCACAAATGGTTGGCGATCAGCGTCGAACCGGTGGATACGAGATCGCAGATGAAATCCGCGCGGCCCAGGCGCGGCGCGATTTCGACGGAGCCCGACAACGTGACCACTTCCGCCTCGACATCGTTCTCGCGCAGGTAGCGTCCGAGAATGTGCGGATAGGTAGTGGCGATGCGCTTGCCTCGCAACGACCTGACGTCGTTGTACTCGGTGCCATCCGGCACCGCGATCGAAAGACGGCACTTGCCATAGTCGAGAACCATCAATTGCTCGAACAGCGGCGTGACGCCCTGGCTCTGGAAGGCGAGGCGTTTTTCCTCGATCACGTTCAGGCCGAGAATGCCAAGATCGCACACATCCTCCTGCACCAGGTCGGGGATGTCGTCATCGCGTACGAACAGTACGTCGAGCGGCATGTTCTCGCCGAAGCACATGAGCTGATCCTTGCCGCGGCTGTACTTCAGTCCGCAGCGAACCAGCAGGTCCAGCGAATTGTCGGTGAGGCGGCCGGACTTCTGCAGGGCCACCTTCAGGCGCGACGATTTGCTGGTGATGGGATCGATGGGATTCAAGGGCTGTGCTACCTGGTGAGTGTTGCAGGCGCGGAAAGCCGGCTGCTGGAAGAACTGTGGACGACGGCGGCGCTGTCAGGCGCTGGCCGTACGATGTCCCTTCAATCGATCGGCTGCGAGCGTGTAACCGCCGTTACCGTTCTGCAGATACCGGGCCACGCGCCCGATCGTCGTGACGCTCACGCCGGTCTGCTTATGGATCTCGCGATAGGGTACACCCTGCTGCAACAGGCCGACGACCGCCCAGCGATCCGCCAGCGCCTGCAATTCCGCCGGCGTGCACAGGTCGCGGAAGAAGGAGCGGCATTCCTCGATGCTCTTCAACGTCAGCACCGCGCCGAACAGGGCTCGTTCCGCCAAGGCTTCCTGGCGTGCGGTGACGGCACGGTGTTCTTTCATGGCGGGAGCTACGTAATAATGTACTAACGTGCTAGTACACTATTACAAGTGGCGCATCGGGTCAATGCCGGCATTTAGGGAGGTGTCGAGCCCACGATATACAGCTGGTGCGCCATCCATTCACCGCCGTCAACTTGACGGTGCCGCAGATCCGACCCTAGACTCACGTTGCTCATCGAGACCGGCTGAGGGTCAGGCCCTTTGAAGCCGGGGCAACCACCAAAGCTCACCCCTTTGAAAAGGTGCCAACTCCTGCGGGAGTCGAGCCTCACACCCAATACGGGCGAGGTAAGATCACCCCGACAGATGAGTTGCCGTACGACTATTGCGCACGTCGCAATGGTCGAATACGGCGACGTGCCACTGCGGGTATTCCGTGGGGTTTCCGATGCGCGCGAAACCTGTCCAGCCTTCGAGGTTGGACGACATGCGGAGTACTGTTGGCGATGATCGCTTCCACCGATGCGAGCGCAGCTGTTCAGCCCGAACTGTCCGTCGTCGGACAGCCGGTCGTGAGCCGCGACGGCGTTCTCGAATTACCCGAACCCTTGGCCTTGCATTTCGGCGCGACGCTCGATCGCGTGCGCATCGCGTGGCGCATTACTGGCGATACCGGACCCGTAGTCGCGGCACTTGGCGGTATTTCAGCCGGGCGGATGGTTGCGAACAGTGCGGATGGCAAGGGTTGGTGGGGCGATATCGTCGGGAACGGCGGAGCTCTCGATACGAGCCGCTGCCAGGTGCTGGGGTTCGATTTCCTCGGCGGCAGCGGACAGACCACGGGGCCGCAGCGTGGCCAGGATAATTTCCCCTCGATCAGTGCCTACGACCAGGCGGAAATCCTGCGCCGGCTGCTCGCCCATCTGCATATCGACACTCTGCAACTCATCGTCGGCGCATCGTATGGCGGCATGGTAGCTCTCGCCTTTGCCGAGCGCTTCCCGGAACTGGTCAGGCACATCGTAGTCATCAGCGCTGCGGACCGTGCTCATCCCATGTCGACGGCATGGCGCAGCGTGCAGCGAGCTGTCGTGCGCTATTCACTGAAAAATAACGACGGGGCCGAGGGACTGCGACTGGCGCGTGCATTGGCCATGGCGACTTATCGCAGCAGCGACGAGTTCGCCGCGCGCTTCGATGGTGAAGCGGTCCTCACGGAAGGGCGCTTCCAGTTCCCCGTCGAGAACTACTTGCTCTCGCGCGGCGATGCTTATGCGGCGTCCTACATTCCGGAAGCGTTCGTCTGCCTGTCCGAATCCATCGACCTGCATCGGGTCGATGCCGCGAAAATCACCACGCCCAGCACACTGGTCGCGGTGCGCGAGGATCAACTGGTGCCGCTCGCCGATATGCAGTCACTGCATTCGCGACTGGCAGGCGCGTCCGAGCTGATCGCGATTTCGTCGCTGTACGGTCACGACGCCTTCCTCAAAGAAGCAGCCACACTGCGCGGCGTCTTTGCTGCCGGACTCAGGGCGGGAACACAACGTGAGTGAACCTAAGTCGCTGGCAACACTTGCGGTGCGTGCCGCCCTCGAATCCGATACGCAGCACGGCGCCGTCGTGCCTCCCATCCACCTGTCGTCGACCTTCGCCTTCAAGGCATTCGGCGAGAAGGGGATGTACGACTACACGCGCTCGGGGAATCCAACGCGGGATGCGCTGGCCGACACACTCGCCGCTCTCGAAGGAGGGGCGGGCGCGGTCGTCACGGCCACCGGGATGGCCGCAGTTACGCTTGCGTGCCAGTTGCTCGGTCCTGACGATCTGCTGATCGCACCCCACGATTGTTACGGCGGCACGTATCGCTTGTTCGACTCACTCGCGCGACGCGGTGTCCTGCGGGTGAAGTTCATCGATCAAACCGATATCGTGGCCTTCGATGCCGCGATGGAGCTCGGGCCCAAGCTGGTCTGGGTGGAAACACCAAGCAATCCGCTGCTGCGAATCGTCGACATTCGCGCGGCCGCGACACGCGCTCACGACGCAGGTGCGCTGCTGCTCGTCGACAACACCTTTCTTTCGCCGGCGTGGCAGCGGCCATTGCAGCTGGGTGCCGACCTGGTGCTGCATTCCACGACGAAGTATCTGAACGGGCACAGCGACGTCGTCGGCGGCGCATTGATCGCCGCAAACCAGGAGCTGCACGATCGATTGACCTGGTGGGCCAATTGCATCGGCGTCACCGGTGCGCCGTTCGACAGTTACCTGACGTTGCGAGGTTTGCGCACACTGCAGGCACGTTTGAATTTGCACGGCGAAAACGCCATGCGCGTCGCGTCGCTGCTCGAAGCGCATCCAGCGGTGTCGCGGGTATTCTTTCCCGGTCTAGCTTCCCATCCACAACACGCCCTGGCGCGATCCCAGCAATCGGGCTTTGGAGCGATGGTGAGTTTCGAACTGAACGGCGGGATCGAACAGGTGAAGGCATTCGTCGACGGGCTCACCTGCTTCTCTCTGGCGGAGTCGCTGGGCGGCGTTGAAAGTCTCGTCGCGCATCCAGCGACGATGACTCATGCAGGCATGGCAGCGGACGCGAGGCATCGGGCCGGCATCGGCGACACGTTGCTGCGATTGTCGGTGGGCATCGAAGGCGGCGACGATCTCGAACGCGATCTACTCGCAGCCTTGCAACGCGCCCAGTCGAAGGCGTGAGCCGGCGCGACTTCGTACGAAACGTGACGACGAAATCGCGGACAAAAAAATAGGCCGGCTCGAGGCCGGCCTGGATGTGGCAACATAGAACCGCGGTCGTTGGCGACGCTGGCGTAAAGCCGACGGCGACCTTGGGGACTAACCCGACACGAGTCCCGTTTCCACCAAAGACACCTCGACCGTAGTGGTCGAGACATGGAGATTTGCCCTGAAGGCTGGAGCGGCGGGATGGGATCGATCTCCCGTCGCGGCCAAATCATAACCGTCCCGCTCATTTTTTTGGCAAGAATCTTTTTTAGACGATTTTACCGCGCGTAGTTAAATCGTCTTGAAACAGCCAGTTACAACGGTTATTGCAGAATTCGCCTCAGCACTTCGTCGCCGGCTTCGCGGGTCGTCGCGACCCGCCCGCCAGCGGCGATATCGGCCGTTCTGACGCCTGCCGTGATGGCTTCAGAGACTGATTTTTCAACCAGTTGCGCCTCTTTTGGCAAATCGAGGGAATGCCTTAGAAGCATTGCAACACTGAGGATGGCACCATAGGGGTTGGCGATACCCTGTCCCGCAATGTCCGGCGCCGATCCGTGGATGGGTTCGTACAGTCCGAGCCGGCCCGCGCCCAGGGAAGCCGACGGCAGCAGGCCCAGGGAGCCGGCCAGCACCGAGGCTTCATCCGTCAGGATGTCACCGAACATATTCTCGGTCAGGAGCACATCGAAGCTCGACGGCTTGCGGATCAGGTGCATGGCGGCCGAATCCACCAGCATGTGCTCGAACTGCACATCGGGGAACTCGCCGGTCAGGATGTCTGTGACGGTCGATCGCCACAGCCGCGAGGTTTCCATCACGTTTGCCTTATCGACGGACACGATCTTCCGGCGGCGTCCCTGAGCGAGCTTGCCGGCGACGCGCGTGACTCGTCGGATCTCCTCGACAGTGTAGGTGCAAAGATCGCTGGCGCTGTCGGCGGTCCGGGTCTTCTCGCCAAAGTAGATGCCGCCTGTAAGTTCGCGCACCACCATTATGTCGGTTCCCTGCAGCACTTCAGGCTTGATGGGAGAGGCATCGATGAGAGCCGGATGCAGCGTCACCGGCCGGAGGTTGGCGAACAGGCCCAGCGATTTGCGCAATGCCAGCAATCCCTGCTCGGGACGCACTGGCGCAGCCGGATCGGACCATTTCGGCCCACCAACGGCGCCGAGCAGCACGGCATCTGCAGTGCCGCAGGCGGAAATACTCTGCGCCGGCAACGCGCTCTTGGTCGCATCGATGGCGGCGCCGCCGATGAGGTGCGCCTCGAATTGGAATTCATGATCGAAGCGGCTGGCCAGTGCTTCGAGGACACGCACGGCTTCATGGGTGACTTCCGGACCGATGCCATCGCCGCCGAGTACGACGATCTTTGCCTTGATGCCGCTCATGCGTGCGCCTGTTCGAATCGGGTAATCGCTGCCGACTGTTCGAGCAGGTAACCGAGTTCGTCGGTGCCGTTGAGCAGGCAGAAGCGGGCGAAGGCCTCGATGGGGAATTTCACTGCAACGCCCGTGGGCAGCGTCAGCTGGTTCGATTCGAGGTCGATGGTGACCGTGGCGCCTGGATTGTCCAGCAGCCACCGATGCGTTGTTTCGTCAACGACCACCGGCAGCAGCCCGTTCTTGAGCGAGTTGCTGCGGAAGATGTCGGCGATTTCGGTACTGACGACGGCGCGGAAGCCGTAGTCGAGCAACGCCCATGGCGCATGTTCGCGTGACGAGCCGCAGCCGAAATTCCGCCCGGCGACCAGGATTTCGCAGCCCGCACTGGCAGGCTGATTCAGAATGAAGTCGGGTCGCGGCGCGCCGCTCGCGTCGTAACGCCAGTCGGTGAATGCCTGCTTGCCGAGGCCCACCTTGGTGGTGGTCGTGAGAAAGCGCGCCGGAATGATCTGGTCGGTGTCGATGTTGGTCGACGGCATGACCACGGTGCGGGATTCGATCTTGCGAATGGGTTGCATGGCGTTTGAATGCGGTTGGCTGAGGCGAGTTCCCTTGCTCCCGCGATCGGGAGCAAGGAATTTGCAGTATCAGGAGTGGGCGATGGCTTGCAGTGGATGCAGGAAATCACGGGGATCCGTGACGCGCCCGGTGATTGCCGCCGCTGCCGCCGCTGCCGGACTGACCAGCAGTGTACGAGCGCCCGTGCCCTGGCGACCTTCGAAATTGCGGTTGCTGGTGCTCACCGAGTACTGGCCCTTGTCGACCAGGTCGCCGTTCATGCCGATGCACATGGAGCAGCCCGACTCGCGCCACTCGGCGCCCGCATCGGTGAAAATCTTTGCCAGGCCCAGTGCTTCGGCTTCGCGTTTGATGTGCTGCGAGCCGGGCACGATGAGTACGCGCACGCCGCGGGCGACTTTGTGTCCTTTCATCACTCGCGCGGCCAGTTGCAGATCCGACAGTCGACCGTTGGTGCAACTGCCAACGAACACGACTTGAATTGGCTTGCCCAGCAGGCGCTCACCGGCCGTAAGGCCCATGTAGGCGAGCGACTTCGCATGCACCGCATCGCCCGGACGAACCGGCACAGTGCCGCCGATCGGCACCACCATTCCCGGGTTCGTGCCATACGTGATCATGGGCTCGAGGTTGTTCGCATCGATATGCACGACGTGATCGAAGCGGGCGCCTGGATCTGTCTTGAGCTGACGCCAACGTTCGACAGCGCGATCCCAATCCGCACCCTGCGGAGCCATGCGCCTACCTTTGAGGTACGCAAATGTCGTCTCGTCAGGCGCGATCATGCCGGCGCGCGCGCCGGCTTCGATGGACATGTTGCAGATGGTCATCCGCTCGTCCATGGACAGCGCTTCGATCGCCGAACCGCGATATTCAATGACGTAGCCGGTGCCACCGGAGACACCGATCTCACCGATGACGGCGAGGATCAGGTCTTTCGCGGTCACGCCGTCAGCGAGCGTGCCGGTGATCTCCACGGCCATGGTCTTGGGACGGCGCTGTAACAAGCACTGCGTCGCCAATACCTGGCCTACTTCCGTGGTGCCGATGCCGAAGGCGAGGGCGCCAAATGCTCCGTGCGTCGCCGTGTGACTGTCACCGCACACGATGGTCTTGCCGGGTTGGGTTGCGCCTTGTTCGGGCCCGATGATGTGCACGATGCCGCGCTGGTCGCTGCCGAGGCCGAGCAGCTCGACGCCGAACTCGCGGCAATTCTTGTCCAGCTCCTTCACCTGGCGGGCGGCGGATTCCACTTTGATGGGCACGCGGCCGAACACCTCGTCAGGATCGGTGGGCGTCGAATGATCCATGGTCGCGAGCGTGCGATCGGTGCGCCTAACTTTCAGACCCTGCGCTCGCAGCAGCGAGAACGCCTGTGGCGACGTCACCTCGTGGACGAGGTGCAGGTCGATATAGAGAACAGCCGGCGTATCGCTGGTTTCAGGCACAACTTCGTGCTGTTCCCAGACTTTCTCGAACAGTGTCTTGGCGGTCATCGAATACTTTCTCGTCAGGTCAGTCGAACCAGCGGCCTCAAGCATGCCCGCAGCGGCGAGCTGCAGGGTTGACGATTGGTCATCGAGCCTTCGCGGCAGGCGATGGCCATGCTCAGGGTTCCGTTCGCCGTTCCTGAAACGATGGAATGGTCGTCAAATGATCGCGGCAGCGCGGGCTTCCACGATGCGTCGATCGGCGCCGGTGCGCTCTGCGCTCAGGCGCGTCGATTCGATGCGATTGATGATTTCGAGATACGAGCGCGCCGCGGCTTCGATGATGTTCGTGCTCACGCCGGCGCCGCGATAGCTGCGGCCATTGTGTTCGACCGTCAGCAACGCCTCGCCTTGTGCATCTTCGCCAACGGAAACGCTGTGCACTTCGAACTTGCGCACTTGCACTGACGTACCGGTTGCCGCGTCGATGGCCTTGACCACCGCGTCGACGGGACCTTCAGCCTGCATCTTCTGCTCGACGACGCGACCGTCGGTATGCGCCAGCTGCAGCGTTACCGCGGCAGCGGTGCTCGAATCCGTTTCCAGGTGCATGCCGAGCAACGACCACGGGCCTTCCGCCGCCGAGGCGCTCATGACCAGCGCTTCGATATCGCCGTCGAACAATTCCTTCTTGCGGTCGGCCAGCGCCTTGAACTCGTCGAACAGGCGATTGAGTTCGGTCTCCTCGACCTCGAAGCCCAGTTCCTTCACCCGTTCGCGGAACGCATGCCGGCCGCTGTGCTTGCCGAGCACGAGGTTGGTTCGCGCGAGACCGACATCCTGCGGCCGCATGATTTCGTAAGTCGACGCATTTCGCAGCATGCCGTGCTGGTGAATGCCCGATTCGTGCGCGAAGGCATTCTCGCCGATGATTGCCTTGTTGCGCGGAATCGCAAGACCCGTGATCTGCGATACCAGGCGGCTGGTCGGATAGAGCCGCGTCGTGTTGATGTTGGTGTGCAGGCCGAAGAAGCTCTCGCGTGTCTTCAACGCCATGGCAATTTCTTCCAGCGAGCAGTTGCCGGCACGTTCGCCGATGCCGTTGATCGTGCACTCGACCTGTCTGGCACCCGCGCGGACCGCGGCGAGGCTGTTCGCAACCGCCATGCCCAGATCGTCGTGGCAATGCACGGACAGCACGATGTTGTCGATGCCGCGCACGTGACGCTTGAGGTAGGCGAAGACTTCTTGGAATTCCTCGGGCACGGTATAGCCGACCGTGTCGGGCACATTGACAGTGGTGGCGCCCGCGTCGATCACCGCTTCGACGACTTGTGCGAGGAATTCGAGTTCGGTGCGCGAAGCATCTTCGGGAGAGAATTCGACATCGGCGCACAGGTTGCGGGCGTACTTCACGCCCTCGACGGCCATGCGGATGATCTCGTCCTTCGCCATGTTGAGCTTGAATTCGCGATGAATGGCGCTGGTGGCGAGAAAGACATGAATGCGCGGACGCTCGGCATCCTTCAAGGCTTTCCATGCCTGGTCGATGTCCTCGCGATTGCAACGTGCCAGCCCGGCGATGATCGGGCCGTGCACTTCTTTCGCGATGGAGTTGACCGCCTCCCAGTCGCCGCGCGAGGCGATGGGAAAGCCCGCTTCGATCACATCGACACCCAATTCCGCCAGCGCCTTCGCGACGCGAAGCTTCTCCGGCTGCGTCATGCTGCAGCCTGGCGATTGCTCGCCATCGCGCAAGGTGGTGTCGAAAATCAGGACGCGATTGGGATCGGTTGCGGACATCGTGGTCTCCAATTTGACTCGCCGGAATCCTCCCGGCGACTTATGAACGGACCTCGCCAGGCACGAGGTCCGTCACGTTCCCTGGCCGTCGGACCGGTCTACGCCTGCTCTTGGAGCCAGGGCATCCGCTCGCGCAGCTTGACGCCAACTTTCTCAATCTTGTGCTTGAGATCCTTGTTGAGCAACTGCTGGTATTTCTTGCCGCCGCGCTTGTTCTCGCTCATCCACTGGCGCGCGAACTTGCCATCCTGGATTTCCTTGAGGATCTTCTTCATTTCACGCTTGGTGGCGGCATTGACGATGCGGGGGCCGCGGGTGAGGTCGCCGTACTTGGCCGTGTCGCTGATGAACTGGTGCATCTTCGACAGGCCGCCTTCGTGCAGCAGGTCGACGATGAGCTTCAGTTCGTGCAGGCACTCGTAGTAGGCCACTTCGGGCTGATAACCGGCTTCCACCAGCGTCTCGAAACCCTTGACCACCAGTTCGGTGGCGCCACCGCACAGGACCACCTGCTCGCCGAACAGATCCGTTTCCGTCTCTTCGGCAAAGGTCGTCGTCAGCACGCCGCCGCGGGTGCCGCCGATGCCGTGCGCGTAAGCCCATGCATTTTCTTTCGCCTTGCGCGAAGGGTTCTGCTGAATGGCGAGGAGGCAGGGCACGCCGCGTCCCTGTTCATACTGACGGCGCACGAGGCCGCCCGGGCCTTTCGGCGCGATCAGCACGACATCCAGGTCTTTGCGCGGCTTGATCTGTCCGAAGTGGACATTGAAGCCATGCGCGAACAGCAGGGTGGCGCCCTTGTCGATGCCACCGATCACGTCCTTGTACAGATCCGCCTGCGACAGGTCGGGGACCAGCATGGCGACGAGTGCGGCGCCTTTGACAGCCTCCGCGGGCTCTGCGACCTGCAGGCCATCCTTCTTCGCCTTGGCCCAGCTCGCGCCCGTCTTGCGTACACCTACGACGACGTCGAAGCCGCTGTCTTTGAGGTTCAGCGCGTGAGCGCGACCCTGGCTGCCGTAGCCGAGAATCGCTATGCGCGCTCCCTGCAAGGCCTTTTTATTGACGTCTTTCTGCGAATAGATCTGCATTTGCGCTCCTAACGCGAATTGAAAACAAAAAGAACCCCGCCGCGGTCGAGCCGATGCGGGGTCCCTGAAATCATGTGGTCTTGACTGCAACCGCCGCGGTAATTTCCGACTTCCTTACGACCTCGATCGCACTGGTGCCGACCGCAGGTCACCAGGAGAGGTCGAGCAGGACACGGCATACTTGTTGCGGGACTTAAAGACTCTCCAATAAATCAGGGGGATAGCAACATACGGTCGATGATGTTGTCAATGCCTGGAGGCTTCCGATCGAGACTAATGTAGATGATTGTGATGCTTCGGCGACGATTCGCGCATGATTTTCGCGATGATACGGCGTGTGTATTACAGTCGCGACGACATTCGTGCGGCGAATGAAGTTAACATTCACGCCAGTCATCCCTTGTTATTCCCAGCTTATTCCCGGGCCCATGTTCTTCACCGACGAGCGCAGCGATTCGATTCCCATCCACCTGCTGTGGGAAGAAGCATTCGAGGAATGGCGGCGACGCCAGCCACAGAGCACGCACAACTGGCTCACCGCCAACTCGTTCAAGGCAGAGCGACACAAGGTGCTGATGATTCCCGCGGCCAACGGTGGAGTCGCGGACGTAGTAGTAGGGCTAGGCAGGCGGCCCGCGCGTGAGGAGATCAATTGCTGGCATGCCAGCGGCTTGCCGGATCGCTTGCCCGATGCGCACTACCACCTGGCGCAACCGTTGCCATCGGCAGCGATGCTGCAATTCGCTTACGGCTGGGCATATGGCCATTACCGCTTCGAACGCTATCGTCGGGCCGCTCCGTCGCGAGCCGTGCATCTACGCCTGCCGGGCGATGTCGACATTGCCCAGATCGAGAGCTTTCGCGCCGCGACGTCGCTGGCTCGCGATCTCATCAACACGCCGGCCAACGATCTCAACCCTGAAACGCTGGCGAATGCCGCTGTCGAACTGGCGCATCGCTATCGTTGCCGCCATCGCGAGGTGATCGGCGAATCGCTGCTGACCGAAAAGCTGCCGGCCATTCACGCAGTGGGGCGCGCGAGTGCCGTTGCTCCGCGACTCGTCGACATGGAGTGGGGCGATGCGTCGCATCCTAAGGTGACGCTCGTGGGCAAGGGCGTGTGCTTCGATACCGGCGGCCTGGACATCAAGCCCGGTGCGTCGATGCTGCTGATGAAGAAAGACATGGGCGGAGCCGCGGTGACGCTGGCGCTTGCGCAACTGGTGATGGAAGCGAAGTTGCCGGTGCGCCTGCGGGTGCTCATTCCTGCCGTCGAGAATTCGATCTCGGCCAATGCTTACCGTCCCGGCGACGTGCTGGCGACCCGCAAGGGCCTGTCAGTGGAAGTCGGCAATACCGATGCGGAAGGGCGCCTCATCCTGTGCGATGCGCTGGCGCTGGCCGACGAGGAGCGACCGGACCTGCTTATTGACATGGCAACGCTGACGGGCGCGGCCCGTGTGGCGCTGGGCCCGGAATTGCCCGCCTTGTTTTCCACCGATGAGATCGCAGCGGCGGAACTGGTGCGCATCGGCATGCAGCAGTCGGATCCATTGTGGTCCATGCCGTTGTGGCAGCCGTACGACGACGAGTTGTCCAGCAAAATCGCCGATCTCAACAACGTGTCCAGTTCGGGATTCTCGGGCGCAATCATCGGTGCGCTGTTTCTCAAACGGTTCGTGACCGAGGCGCGTACCTGGATGCACGTCGACCTTTATGCGTGGAACGGCAAGGAGCGTCCAGGCAGGCCGGTGGGCGGCGAGCCGCAGTGTGTGCGAGCGCTGTTCGCATTCCTGCAATCGCGTTATCCCGGCTGAGTCGTCGATGTCTGCCAATCCCACTGCCGCGGAACAGCCCGCGACGCTCGCCGGCCGCGACCTGGCTTTCCTGATCGGCATCAACCTGATCTGGGGCGCCAACCTGATCGCGTCGAAGATCGGCGTGATACAGCTTCCGCCGATACTGTTCACAGCGCTGCGGTTCGGTTCGATTGCGATTTTCCTGCTGCCATTCCTGAGGATCCATCGCGGCCAGATGACGAACCTGCTGCTAGCCGCCGCACTGACGGGCCCGGCAGCTTTCGCGCTGCTGTTCATCGGCGTCTACAAGGTCAAGGATGCATCGATGGTGGCCATCGCCAGCCAGATGGGCGTGCCGTTCTCGACGCTGCTGTCGGTGTGGCTGCTCGGCGAGACCATTCGCTGGCGGCGGCGACTCGGAATCGGGCTCGCGTTCGGCGGCATCATGCTCATCGGCTTCGATCCGCGCGTGTTCGCTTACTGGGAAGGCCTGATGCTGGTGGTCATCTCGTGCTTCGTCGGCTCGCTTGGGCTCATCCTCATCAAGCGCTTGCAGAACATCAAGGCGCTGGAACTGCAGGCGTGGATCGGCATCGCGGGCGGTCCGATGCTGCTGCTCACCAGCCTCGGGCTGGAATCGAATCAGTGGCAGGCGATACAGAATGCCAACTGGCATGCGTGGGCCGCCCTGGCGTTCACGGCGCTGCTTTCAAGCCTGGTCGCGCATACTGGCTGGTACTACCTGATCAGCCGCTATCCGGTCACCAGCCTGTCGCCACTGACGTTGTTGTCGCCGCTGTTCGGCGTGTTCTTCGGTGTCACCTTGCTGCACGATCACCTCACCGGTCGAATGATGCTGGGTGGCGCCATCACGCTCGTCGGCGTGTTCATCGTGCTGATGCGCGAGAAGAAGCTCATCGATACGGGGACCTAGCGCGGACACAGTCCGATGCCCTCTATTGCAACCGGGCGCGCGCTCACGGAGGATTGCCGCCCCCGCCAGCCTTCATCACAAAGATCCAGTTCCTCATGGCCAGCAAGAAACCTGCAAAGACGATCAAGCCCGGTGCCGATAAATCCACGGTCAAAGCCGATGCGCGGCGCTATTCCAGCGAAGTAGTCGATGGCGACGCGCAGGCGCCGAGTCGCGCCATGCTGCGTGGCGTAGGCTACAAGGACAGCGATTTCCGCAAGCCGGCGATCGGCATCGCCTCGACGTGGAGCAATCTCACGCCGTGCAATATGCACATCGACAAGCTCGCCCGCGCGGCTGCCGATGCGGTGGACCAGTCGGGCGGCAAAAGCACGACCTTCGGCACCATCACGGTCTCCGATGGCATTTCCAACGGTACGCCCGGAATGCGCTATTCGCTGGTGTCGCGGGAAATCATTGCAGATTCGATCGAGGCGGTCTCCGGTGCGCAGGGTTTCGACGGCATCGTCGCGATCGGCGGCTGCGACAAGAACATGCCCGGCTGCATGATGGCGCTCGCCCGCCTGAATCGCCCGGCGGTGTTCGTGTTCGGTGGCACGATCAAGACAGGTAAGAACCGTCGCGACATCATTTCGGTGTTCGAAGCGGTGGGCGCACATGCGGCGGGAACGATATCCGATCGCGAATTGCTCGATGTGGAAAAAACCTCCATTCCCGGCCCCGGCAGTTGCGCGGGCATGTACACCGCCAACACCATGGCGTCGGCAATCGAAGCGTTGGGGATGAGCCTGCCTAACAGCTCCGCACAGGAAGCGGTGTCGCGCCACAAAGTCCAGGATTGCAAGGATGCGGGCAAGGCAGTGGTGAAGCTCGCCAAAGCCGGCATCCTGCCTTCGCACATCCTCACGCGCGAGTCGTTCGAGAATGCGATCACCGTGGTCATCGCGCTTGGCGGGTCTACCAACGCAGTACTTCACCTGCTGGCGATTGCTCACTCTGCCGGTGTCGCGCTCGAACTCGACGATTTCACGCGCATCGGCAAACGCGTGCCGGTGCTCGCCGACCTGCGCCCGAGCGGTAAGTACTCCATGTCTGAATTGATCCGCATCGGCGGCATTCAGCCATTGATGAAGACATTGCTCGACGAAGGTCTCCTGCATGGCGACTGTCTCACCGTCACCGGCAAGACGGTTGCGCAGAATCTGAAATCGGTGAAGCCTTATCCGCGCAACCAAGACATCGTCCACGCCTTGCGCGATCCCATCAAGGCACAGAGTCACCTGGTGGTTCTCTACGGCAACATCGCGTCCGAAGGTTCGGTGGCGAAAATCACCGGCAAGGAAGGCCTGCGTTTCAGCGGCAGCGCGCGCGTGTTCGATGGCGAGGAAAAAGCTTTGCAGGCGATTCTCGACGGCGTGATCGTCGCAGGTGACGTGGTCGTCATCCGCTTCGAAGGTCCTAAGGGTGGACCGGGAATGCGCGAGATGCTCAGCCCGACGAGCGCAATCGCAGGGCGCGGGCTTGCCGGGCAAGTTGCGCTGATCACGGATGGACGCTTCTCCGGCGGCAGTCGCGGATTCGTCGTCGGCCACATCGCACCGGAAGCGGCCGTCGGCGGCACGATTGCATTGGTGGAGGATGGCGATCCGATCACCATCGATGCCGAGACGCGCGAGATCAGGCTCGAAGTGGCTGAGGATGTGTTGAAGAAACGCCGCAGCGGTTGGAAAGCTCCGCAACCTTATGCACAGCGGGGCGCGCTTGCGAAATACGCACGGTCCGTCAGCAGTGCTTCATTCGGCGCGGTGACCGATCGCGATTAGTCCGAGGAAGGTTAAAAATACCGAGTCGACCACTAAGTATTCACCACATCGATGCGCGTGCGGAGCTATTCCTTGGCCGCACGCGACATCGCATTTCGACACCGGTTGCAAACACTCGCTGATGCACTGCATCTAGATGCGTGGCTGGGCGCCAGGTTTCACCTTCAGATCAAGGCATTGAGCATCACGCCTGATCAACTGCCTCAATGCCAGGCAGCTATTTTTCCCAAGTTCGCATGCAGGCACATGGCGACTTCGACGTCGCATAACTGACAATGGTGTGTCTGCTGACTTGTCAAGCTTGTGTACGCGCAAACACTGTTTTCGCGCGGGATGCAGCTATACACTGCCGGCACCGGGCATCGAGATGCCCATAAAAAAACATGAAGGGACAACCATGGCCAGAGCAGTGGACAAGGCATACCAGACCGTTCGCGAGCGCATCGTTCGCGGCGTTTATCCAGCCTCATCGAGAATCACGGAGCAGGAAGTCGCGGCGGCAGCAGGAGTCAGCCGTACGCCAGTCAGGGAAGCCTTGCGTAAATTGCATGCCGAGGGATTGCTGGAATTCATCCCGCACCAGGGCGCCATCGTTACGGAGTGGACCAGCGAGGATCGCGAAGATGTATTCGAACTGCGAGCGTTGCTCGAAGCCTATGGAGCAGCACGGGCAGCGCGACGCGTGACGCCGGCGGGCATCATCGAGTTGCGCCAGATCGCCGAAGAGCAGTATCACGAGACGCTCAGTAAGACCGCGGGTTACCTCGAACGCATCGGCGACTTGAACAGCCAGTTCCATCGCCGCATTCACGATTTCGCCGGCAGCACGCGGCTCGGCGGTGCGTTGGCTTCGCTGATCGAAGCGCCGTTGATGATGAAGACATTCGCTTCCTACGAAGACGAGGACCTGATCCGCAGCGCCTCGCATCACCTGGAGATCGTGCGTGCACTCGAGGCGCACGATCCCGACTGGAGCGCGGCGCTCATGCGTTCGCATATTCTCGGTGCGCGCGGCGCAATGCGATTGCTGTAAAGCTCTTGAAGGCGTCCGGCAGCGGACGCCTTCTTCCCCGATAATCTCGACAACATGTCGACGACCGAGAATTCACAACCTTCGTGGGACGATGGCCAATGGTCTTCGTTGCCGCGGCTCCACGAAGAAATTCGCGCCGATGTCTGCGTCGTTGGCCTCGGCGGCAGCGGCCTCACGGCGATCGAAGCTCTGCTCGACCACGGCATCAGAGTGGTAGGCATCGACGCCGCCCCCGTTGCGGGTGGTGCAGCCGGTCGCAACGGGGGCTTCCTGCTGGCGGGACTCGCGCGTTTTCATCATGAAATGATCGGGCAACTAGGTCGCCAGCGCGCCACCGCGCTTTATCAATCGACCGTCGCCGAGATCGATCGTATCGCGCAGGTCGAGGCTGCACAGGTACGACGTTGCGGCTCTCTACGCATCGCAAGCGATGCGGAAGAACTGGTCGATTGCGAGATGCAACTCGCTGCGCTGCTTGCCGACGGGTTGCCGGCGCAACGGTACAGTGGGCCGGAAGGGCAGGGGTTGCTGTTTCCTACCGACGCATCCTTCAATCCATTGCTACGTTGCCGCGCGCTGGCACTGTCTGCACGAGCACGCGGTGCTCAATTATTCGAAAACACCCCGGCGCTCACATTGGATCGCGGTCGCATCGAAACACCGCACGGACGCATTCTCGCTGGACACATCATCGTGGCAATCGATGGCAAGCTCGACCAGGTGTTGCCGGAATTGCGCGATCGAGTCCGCACGGCAAGATTACAGATGCTGGGCACGGCGCCGACCGGCGAAGTCGAATTCACGCGGCCCGTCTATGCGCGTTACGGCTACGATTACTGGCAGCAGACCAGCGACCATCGCGTCGTCGTCGGCGGCTTTCGCGATACGCAACTCGACGCCGAATGGACCACGCACACCGAAATCACCCACGCCATTCAACAACGTCTCGAGCAGCAACTGCGCCGACTGGGCGTGATGGCGCCGATCACGCATCGCTGGGCTGCTTCGGTGGGTTACACCGCCGATGGCATTCCGATATTGGGCGAAGTACGACCGGGGATCTGGGCGCTGGGCGGTTACAATGGAACGGGGAATATCGTCGGCGCATTGTGTGCGCGCGCTGTCGTCGACCTCATCCTGCAAGGTCGTTCGACCTTCGCCGCGCTGCTTTCTTTGGTTCACAAGAGGAACGACCCATGACGATCAAGATTGGCGACAGAATGCCCGACGGCACCCTCACGCAGGTGACCAAGGACGGCCCGCAGAAAATCACTGCTGCGGATTTCTTCAAAGGCAAAAAGGTCGTGCTGTTTTCGGTGCCCGGCGCGTTCACTCCCACCTGCGACGCCAAGCACTTGCCGGGCTTCGTGGAGAAGTCTGCCGAGCTGCGGGCCAAGGGCATCGATATCATCGCCTGCATTGCAGTCAACGATGCCTTCGTGCTGAAGGCATGGGGCAAATCCCAGAACGCCGACGGCAAGGTGGAAATGCTCGCCGACGGCAACGGCGACTACACTCGCGCGCTGGGGCTGGACTTCGATGCTTCGGGATTCGGCATGGGCACGCGTGGCCAGCGCTTCTCGCTGCTGATCGACGACGGCGTGGTGAAGCAGCTCAATGTGGAAGCGAAGGGTGAGTTCCGCGTTTCCAGCGCTGAGTACGCACTCGAGCAACTCTAACGTCTAGCTTCCTCCCCCAGCGACCGGGGGAGGAAGTCGGAGATCAGCCCAGCGCTTTCTCCAGCTCCGGCAATATCGTAAACAGATCGCCGACCAGCCCGATATCTGCAATCTCGAATATCGGCGCTTCGCCATCCTTGTTGATCGCGACGATGGTCCGCGCATCCTTGATACCGGTGAGATGCTGGATGGCGCCGGAAATACCCACCGCCACATACAGCTCCGGAGAAATGATCTTGCCGGTCTGACCTACCTGCAACTCGTTGGCTGCATAGCCTGAGTCGACGGCAGCGCGTGACGCACCGACGCCGGCTTTCAGCTTGTCGGCGAGGCTGAAAATGATTTTGAAATTGTCGGCGCTGCCCAGCGCACGACCGCCCGAGACGACTCGCGCCGCCGTCTGCAGATCGGGACGACCCGTAGCAGCGGCAGAGCGCGTAACGAAGCGTGTGTGTGTTGGCAGTTCAGCGGTGACGCTCGACGATTCGATCGTGCCGTTGCCGCCGGTGCCAGCAGCTTGGAACGAAGCTGCACGAACTGTCGCGACCAACTTCTTGTCCTGCGGTGCTTCTACGGTGACGATGGCATTGCCCGCGTACACCGGCCTGCGGAAGCGATAGGCCGATTCCACCGCCATGATGTCGCTCAACTGGCCTACACCGAGCAGGGCCGCGACGCGCGGCATGAGATCTTTTCCGTAAGTTGTTGAGGGGCCGAACACATGTGTGTAGTTCGCGGCAATGGCCGCTACCTGCGGAGCAAGTACCGCAGCAAGCGGCTCGGCATTCGCCGCGTTCTCGATCTTGATGACTTTCTTCACGCCGGCGAGCGCCGCAGCCTGGGTCGCGACTTCGCCCGCATCCGCCGCAAACACGGCGATGGCGATCTCGGCATCCGGAATCTTCGCTGCGCAGGTCACGCACTTCGCAGTCGCTGCATTGAGTTTGCCGCCGGAGTGTTCGGCGACGATCAGTATCTTAGTCATCAGACCAACCCCTTCTGCTTGAGCGCCGCCACCAGTTCGCCGACATCCTTGACCATGACGCCCTTCTGTCGGGAGGCGGGCGCTTCGAATTTGAGCGACTTGAACTGCGGGGTCGTGTCCACGCCCAACGTATTCAGTGCAATGACTTCCAGCGGCTTCTTCTTCGCCTTCATGATGTCGGGCAACTTCACGTAGCGCGGCTCATTCAGGCGCAGGTCGGTAGTGAGCACCGCGGGCAGGTCCACTTCGATGGTCTCGAGGCCGGCGTCCACTTCGCGGGTGACTTTCGCCTTGGGCCCATCGAGTTCGATCTTGGACGCGAAGGTGGCCTGCGGACGCTGCCACAACGCAGCCAGCATCTGGCCGGTCTGGCTGTTGTCGTCATCGATGCCCTGTTTACCGAGCAGCACGATCTGCGGCGCTTCTTTCTCGATGAGCTTGAGAAAGATCTTCGCGGCGACCAGCGGCTCGACAGCCGTGTCGGCCTGCACGAGGATGGCGCGATCGGCACCCATCGCAAGACCGGTGCGCAGTTGCTGCTGAGTATCGGCGGGGCCGATGCTGACGACGATCACTTCGGTGGCGCCGCCTTTTTCCTTGATACGCAGGGCTTCTTCGAGCGCAATCTCATCGAAGGGATTGATGCTCATTTTCACGCCGTCGGTGACGACGCCGGTACCGTCGGGTTTGACGCGGACGCGGACGTTGTAGTCCACGACTCGCTTGAGGCCAACCAGAATCTTGCTCACGAGGTCTCCGATAAGTTTCGTCGGGAAGTGCTTGCGTCGGCTCGGGACTGCGGCAGTGCAAGTGCGCCGGGAAAAGCGCTCGACCACCGCCAGGCAGCGGCGGGGCACGCTACTGGAACGTAGCGTCGGAGTCAACGCAGCCGGCGTGCTGCAGTTAAGGCATTACCCGTTGATCGACCACAGGAATTCCGTGTATCGGTACGGGCGCACGGGACGCTGTCGGTAGCATAGGTACACTAGCGCCCATTCGTTGAGGAGCGGTTCATGCCCGATGCACTGGGTTCGCGTCTGAAGCTGGGGCTGATTGCGCCGGCCACCAACACTGTGGTCCAACCCGAATGCGACGGCATGCGGCCACGCGGAGTATCTAACCAGATGGCGCGCGTCGTCATTCCAGACACGCCGGTGGACAGCGAGGCGGACTTCGCGAACATGATGAGCGGCATCCGCGATTCCATCGAGCGAGCCCTGGACACGATTGCGGGCTGCTCGCCGGCGGCGGTGATTCTCGCCATGTCGGCCGAGACCTTCTGGGATGGCGTGTTCGACGGCGCGGCGCTGCAAGCCCATCTCGAAGCCCGCTCGCACGTAAAGGTGATTCTCGGCGCCCAGGCCTGTCAGGCAGCCATGCAACGATACGGCGGCGTGCGCCGTATCAGCCTGATCACTCCCTATATGCCGTCGGGCGACGCGCAGGTCCGCAGATCGTTCGCGGACAGCGGCTTCGAAGTCGTCAACCTGCTAGGCCTCAAGTGCAACAGCCCGCTGCTGATGGCGCACGAATCCCCCGAACGGCTGCGACGAGCGGTGCGGGAAGTGGATGACCCCAGCGTCGAATTGATCCTGCAGGTCGGGACCAACCTGGCCTTTGCCAAGGTCGCCGCCGAGGCGGAAGCATGGCTCGGCAAGCCCGTCCTGGCCGTCAACACCTGCGCCTACTGGCAGGCGCTGCGCAGTTCCGGCATCGACGACAAAATCGAGGGTTACGGTTCGTTGTTGATGGAGCATTGATCTCACGGCACTGTGCCGGCGGCGACTGCCAACACTTGTAACGGCATTATCTTCGCCGGTTCTGCTATCGTTTCGGGCCAGAAGCTTCGCCTGCCGTTCCGCCAGTGGCCACATCACCCATGCGCACCATCCATCCCAGCTCCGGTCTCGCCAATGTCCGCTACGAAATCCGCGGCGACCTGGCACGACGCGCCAACGAAATGGAGCGGCTGGGATACGAAATCGTACCGTTGAACATCGGTAATCCCGGCGTCTTCGGCTTTCGCACGCCGGAAACCATGCGCCTGGCGATGATCGAGAACCTCAAGGCCAGCGAAGCCTACTGCCACCAGAAAGGCATTTTTCCGGCGCGCGAAGCGGTGGTGATGCAGCAGCAGAGCCGCGGCGTGCGGGGTGTGAGTGCCGATGAAGTGTTCATGGGCAATGGCGTGAGCGAACTGATCGACCTGGTGCTGCGGGCGTTGTTGTGCA
Source organism: Steroidobacteraceae bacterium (assembly GCA_040509875.1). Classification (GTDB taxonomy): domain Bacteria; phylum Pseudomonadota; class Gammaproteobacteria; order Steroidobacterales; family Steroidobacteraceae; genus Steroidobacter. The sequence goes on from JBEVKB010000137.1 coordinate 59,599, forward strand.
CCGATGACGAGGTGCTGGTGCCGACGCCGGATTATCCGCTGTGGACCGCTGCGGTGAATCTGAATGGCGGCAAAGCCGTTCACTATCCTTGTCGTCCGGAAAACGGCTTCGAGCCCGACGCCAAAGATATCGAGGCGCTGGTCACACCGCGCACGCGCGCCATCGTCGTCATCAACCCAAACAACCCGAGCGGTGCAGTGTATTCGCGCAAGACGCTCGAAGCGATCGCGCGCCTGGCCGAGAAACACCAGCTCGTGGTGTTCTGCGACGAGATCTACGACCAGATCCTGTACGACAACGCCGAGTTCGTACCCATGGCCACGCTCGTCCACAACACGCTGTGCGCAACCATGTCGGGACTGTCGAAGGTGTATCGCGCCTGCGGTTACCGCGTCGGCTGGGTTTCGTTTTCCGGAGAGATCGAGTCCGCGCGAGAATACCTGGCTGCGCTCGACAAGCTGTCGTCACTGCGCCTGTGTAGCAATGTGCCAGGACAATGGGCGGTGCAGACCGCGCTCGGCGGTTACCAGAGCATTCGTGAACTCACGAGCCCAGGCGGCCGCCTGTTCGAATCGCGACAGGCGATTCTGGATGGCGTGGCGAAGAGCAAGTATTTTGAAGTGCACGCGCCACGCGGAGCAATTTATGCGTTCGTCGGCGTGCGCAAGGATGTGCTGCCGAATTTCGACGACCAGAAATTCGCCATGGACCTGCTCGAATATAAACATGTGCTGCTGGCGCCGGGCACCAGTTTCAATGCGACTTACAAAACGCACTTCCGCATCACCAACCTGCCGCGCGCGGAAACCATCGTCGACGTGTTCCGCCGGATGGAGGAACTGCTCGACAGTTATGCGTCCGGTGCGGCACTGGTATCGCGACCGGCGCCCGACCTCAAAGTCGTTCAGAAGTGAAGACAAGGGCGCAGGGCGTCGAGACGGATAGGAAACATCTGAGCATTTGATTTCATCTTCTCCTGCCCGGGCCCCGAGCCTCACGCCCGTGGCCCTTTCCGGAACCATGCCCCGCACCCTGCATTCACTGCTCGAGTCAGGCGTCACTGTACTCACCGCGAGCCGGCGGCTTGCGTATGCCTTGCGGCTGGGTTTTGCACAGAGCGCGCAGGCAGCGGGGAGAACCGTGTGGCGATCGCCGCGAGTGTTGCCCTGGTCCACCTGGCTGCGTGAGCAATGGCTCGAACTGCGCAGTCATGGCGACTTATCGGGCGATTCCACGCCGCTGCATCTTCTCAACGGCGCGCAGTCACGCATTCTCTGGGACGAAATCGTTCACGGCAGTGAAGTCGCCCAGCAGTTGCTGAGCCCATCCAATGCCGCGCGCATGGCGGCACGCAGTTGGCAGCGCCTCCACGAATTCTCCATCGACATCGAAGCATTGTCCGACAGCACGAGCGTGGAGACGCAGGCGTTGCTTGGCTGGGCACGCGAATTCGAATTTCGTTGTACCGAACTGGGCGCGATCGACGAAGCCCGACTCGCACAGCTCGCGCTTCAGACTGGTTTCATACCGACGGAAACGGTGTGCCTGGCAGGTTTCGATGTCCTGCCGCCGGTGTTGCAGTCATTGAGCGCGCTATGGTCGGACGAAGGCAAGCTCATGAATGTCGATGTGGCTGATATTGCCGCGTCGGCGACAAACGTAACGCGCGTCGTTGCGACCGATCGCGAAAACGAACTCGAACTCGCGGCCAATTGGGCGCGTGCGCGAGTCGACGCCGGTGGCCTGCGGATTGGCGTGGTCGTCAATTCATTGCACGATCGGCGTCACGATGTGCAACGCGTCTTCGAAGACGCCTTCGCTCCTGCCGCGCGTCGTGCTGGCATAGATGCATTGTCATTGCCGGTGGCCATCGCCGCGCCCGAGCCGCTGGATGGTTATCCGTTGGTCGCCGACGCCTTGTCGCTACTGGAACTGGGCAATGGCGGCGCCGACAGCCTCCTCGTCGGAAGACTGCTGCGATCACCGTTCATCGTAGCAGGCGACAGCGAACGTCACGTTCGCGCACTTGCCGATATCAGGCTGCGTGAAGAACAGCGCAGCCACTGGGACTGGATGACGCTCGAGCGCTTCGCCGGCATCGCCGGATGTCCACAACTGCAATTGGCAGCACGCCAGGTCGCGACATTGCTGCGTGCGGATGCCGGCAAGGCAACGCCGAGTACGTGGTCGGAGCGCTGGGTTCGTGTGCTGCATACCTGCGGCTGGCCAGGTGAGCGCACACCGTCGAGCATCGAACACCAGACCACAGCGAAGTTCCAGGAAGTGCTGGGACAATTCGGTACGCTAGATTCCATACTCGGGCCCATATCGCGCGTCACGGCCCTGCGTCGCCTGCGTGAACTGACTCAGGACATTGCTTTCGAAGCCCAGTCGGGACCGGCGGCGGTGACGGTGATCGACCCGACGACCGTTGCCGGCATGCAGTTCGATGCACTGTGGGTAGCGGGACTGGATGCGACTCAATTGCCGGCCGCGACCAGTCCGGACCCGTTGCTGCCCATCGAACTGCAGCGTAACGCTGGCATTCCCGAAGCATCCGCACGCAGCATGCTGCAATTGGGTCGACGGCAATTGCAGCGTCTCATTGCGAGTGCGCCCGAGGTCATCCTGAGCTGGGCGCACCGTGACGGCGACGCCGAACTGCAACCGAGTCCGCTGTTGCGAGACATCGAGCTGCGCGAGATAGATTCGTTGCCGCCAGTCGTAACGAAGCCTCTGCGCAGGACGCTGTTCGAGCAGCGACCTGCCTTGGACATTCTCGCTGACTACTTCGCGCCCCGCGTGCAGCCCGGGTCGGCTCGTGGAGGCGCGACGATTGTCGAGCTGCAATCTCGCTGCGCATTTCGTGCTCAAGCACAGATACGTTTGCGCGCCGAGCCGATGCAGATCGTGAGCGTCGGTATCGATCCCAAGGAACGGGGCATCCTGCTGCACCAGGCGCTGGAGGCAGTCTGGCACGTACTCGGAAGCCAGCAACGATTGCTAGAGTACGACGATGCCAGCCTTGCGGCTTTACTGCGGGACATTGCGGAGCGAACCGCGGCGACGACATTGCAGCCGGGCAATCGTGTCGAGACGCGCCTGATGGCGCTCGAAGTGGAATCCATCGTGCTGCAATTGCAGGCGCTGATGGCGATCGAGCGCGAGCGACCGCCGTTCACGGTACGCAGCGCCGAACTCACCGAACGATTCG
>JBEVKB010000138.1:0-8270 GCA_040509875.1 Steroidobacteraceae bacterium
TTCATCGACGGGCCGATAAGTCGTCCGGCCGGCCGCCAGCTATACGACGCCACGCTTGATAGCGAGGCTCGACTCGGCAGGCTGGTTCGCGGATGCCGCGACGGCCGGATCTGCGGTCACTGGCGCGGCAGGAACGGCGCCCGTCGCTGCGGGACTGCTCGTCGGTCCTGCACTGGATGCAGGAGACGGCGCGCCGGCGGCCGGGGCTTGTGGTTCACGCGAGCAGCTCATGAGGGCGAAGCACGCAATCAGCCACCACGGACAGCGCAACATCTGGTTCTCCACATCGGGGGGCACAGAATATCGCGGAATGCAGCGTCGCGGTGGGCGGTCCTCGTGATGCCGGTCGCGGCAGGCTACAATCGCGGCTTCCATGGATGTCTCCCACCTTCTCGACGGTCTCAACGACGCGCAGCGCGCGGCCGTATCGGCGCCTTTGGCGCCGACTCTCGTGCTTGCGGGCGCCGGTAGTGGCAAGACCCGCGTCCTGACCCACCGCGTCGGCTGGCTGGTCCAGGTGGAGAATGTGTCGCCCCACGGCATTCTCGCCGTGACCTTCACCAACAAGGCGGCGGGCGAAATGCGCGCGCGCATCGAGAAGATGCTCGGCGTGCCCAGCACTCCACTTTGGGTGGGCACCTTTCACGGCATTGCCCATCGGCTGCTGCGCAAGCATTGGCGCGACGTCAACCTGCCGCAGGCGTTTCAGATCATCGATTCCGAGGACCAGGTGCGCACGTTGCGCAAGCTGGTGAAATCGTTGAATCTCGATGAAGCGCGCTGGGTGCCGAAAGAAATCATGTGGTTCATCAACGCACGCAAGGACGAAGGCCTGCGCGCGAAGCATCTCAAGGACAACGGCGATCCGACGCAGCGCCAGTTCATCCAGCTGTACCAGCTCTACCAGGAACAATGCGACCGCAACGGCGCCGTGGATTTCGCCGAGCTGCTGCTGCGTGCGTACGAATTGTGGCGCGACAATCCTGAAGTACTCGCGCATTACCGCACGCGTTTTCAGCATGTGCTGATCGATGAGTTCCAGGACACCAACGTCATCCAGTATTCCTGGCTCAAGCTGCTGGCCGGGCCGCAGGGCCTGCCGTTCGCTGTGGGCGACGACGACCAATCGATCTATCGATGGCGTGGCGCGCGCGTGGAGAACCTGCATCAGTTCCGTCGCGACTTCCCCAGCGTGCAGATGTTCCGCCTGGAACAGAACTACCGCTCCACCGGCAACATCCTCGCCGCCGCCAATGCCCTGATCTCGCACAACACGGGCCGGCTGGGCAAGAACCTGTGGACCAACGGTGAGACCGGCGAGCTGGTGCGGCTGTACGCTGCGTTCAATGAGCGCGACGAAGCGGACTTCGTCATCAATCGCATCCGCGACTGGATCAATAAGGGCGGCCGGCGCAGCGAGTGCGCCATCCTGTACCGCTCGAACGCACAGTCGCGCATGTTCGAAGAAACTCTGCTCGCGGCGCGCATCCCCTATCGCGTCTACGGCGGCCTGCGTTTCTTCGAACGCGCCGAAATCAAGGATGCGCTCGCGTACCTGCGCCTGATCTTCAATCGCGCCGATGACGCTTCCTTCGAACGCATCGTCAATCTGCCGACGCGCGGCATCGGCAGCAAGACGCTCGATACCATTCGCAACTATGCGCGCGCCAACAGTTGCCCGATGTGGCTTGCCGCCGGCGCCTGCATCAGTGAACTCGGCGCGCGTCTCGGCCAATGCCTGCAGGCATTTCTCCTGCTCATCGAACAGATGGACCAGCAGATCAAGGACCTGCCGCTGCACGAGCAGGTCGATCACGTCATCAACACCAGCGGCCTGATCGCGTACTACCAGCAGGACAAGGGCGATCGCGGCGAAGCGCGCATCGACAACTTGAACGAACTCGTGAGCGCGGCGCGTGGCTACGAACCCGACGACGCTGCCGAAATGTCGGCGCTGGCGAATTTTCTCTCGCATGCCGTGCTGGAATCGGGCGACGTGCAGGCGGACGAGTGGGAAGACGGCGTGCAGATGATGACCCTGCACTCGGCCAAGGGCCTGGAATTTCCGCTGGTCTTCGTGTGCGGCATGGAAGACGGCCTGTTCCCGCACCAGCGTTCCGTCAACGATGTCGGCGGCCTCGAAGAAGAACGACGGCTGTGTTACGTCGGCGCGACGCGCGCCATGCGCCAACTCTATTTGACCTACGCGGAACAGCGACGCCTGCATGGCGTCGACAGTTACGGCGCGCCCTCGCGCTTCATCAAAGAAATCCCTGCTGCACTCATCGAAGAAGTGCGTCCGCGCATGCACGTCTCGCGGCCTATGTACGTTCCCACACCGCGCCAGGGAATGATGCAGGACGAACAGCAGAGTTCCGGCATGCGTCTCGGCCAGCGCGTGAAACACGGGAAGTTCGGCGAAGGCATCATTCTCGACATCGAAGGTCAGGGCACGCATGCGCGCGTCCAGGTGAACTTCGAGCAGTCCGGTCCTCCCAAGTGGCTGATGCTCGCCTACGCGAACCTGGAGCCGGTATGAGTATCGAAGGCGTCGCGGAAACCACTGCGTGAAAATCATCATCCTCGGCGCCGGCCAGGTCGGCCGTACCGCTGCTTATAGTCTCGCGCGCGAGGAAGACAACCAGGTCACGGTCGTCGACATCAACGACGAACTGCTGCGCGATTTGCAGGACCGCATCGACATCCGCACTTTGGTCGGCAATGGCGCTTATCCCTCGACGCTCGAAGCGGCGGGCGCGAAAGACGCCGATGTGTTCATCGCGCTGACCAACAGCGACGAAGTGAACATGGTGGCCTGCCAGATCGTGCGCAGCATGTTCAACAAGGATGCAACGCGCATCGCACGCATCCGCGCTGCCGAATACACCCGCCACAGCAAGTTGTTCCGGGACGAAGATCGCGCTTTCGCCGTCGACGTCACCATCAGCCCGGAGCAGCTGGTCACCGATCACGTAGTGCGCCTCATCGAATATCCCGGTGCGTTGCAGGTGCTCGACTTCGCCGACGGTCGCGTGCGCCTCGTTGGCGTGAAGGCACTGCAGGGTGGCGCATTGGTCGGACAGCAGCTCAAACAGTTGCCCACGCACATCGCCGGGCGCGATGCCCGCGTCGCCGCCATCTATCGCGACGGACGCAGCGTCAAGCCGCACGGCGAAACAGTGATCGAACATGGCGATGAGATCTTCTTCATCGCGGCGCGCGAGGACATTCGCGTGGTGATGAACGAGATGCAGCGCCTGGAAGATCCGGTGCGACGCATCGTGATCGCCGGCGGCGGCAACATCGGCTTTAGCCTGGCGCAACAGCTCGAAGTCAAACACCAGGTAAAACTCATCGAACGCGATCCGCGACGTGCGCGACGCATCAGTGAGCAGCTCAGCAATACCATCGTGTTGAACGGCGACGCTGCCGATGAGGAACTGCTGCTGGAAGAGAACATCGACAGCGCCGATGTGTTTGCCGCGGTGACCAACGCCGAGGAAGCGAACATTCTGTCGGCGATGCTCGCGAAGCGGCTGGGCTGCCACAAGGTGATGGCGCTGATCAATCGGCCCGCCTATGCCGAGCTGATGGAGAGCGGCACCATCGACGTCGCGCTGTCGCCCCAGCAGGTCACCATCGGTTCGTTGCTGGCGCATGTGCGCCGTGGCGATGTCGTGCGCGTGCATTCGTTACGCCGTGGAGCCGCTGAAGCCATCGAGGCAATTGCCCACGGCGTGCAGGGCGAAGGCCGCGTGATCGGCCGGCGCGTCGAAGACATTCCGTTGCCGGAAGGCACGACCATCGGCGCAGTGGTGCGCGGCGACGAAGTGCACATCGCCCATCACGATACGGTGATACAGCGCGACGACCACGTCATCCTGTTCCTGACCGATCGCCGGCACGTGGAAATCGTCGAGCGGCTGTTCGACGTGCCGCGCAGGAAAGGGCGATGAGAGCCGCGAGACTGCAGCCAGTCGCCTCTCCATGAACCTGCTCATCGTCCAGCGCATCCTCGGGCTGCTGCTGATGCTGTTCAGCCTGACCATGCTGCCGCCCATCGGCGTATCGCTCTATTTCATGGACGGCAACTGGCAGCCTTTCGCCGACGCGTTCATCGCATTGCTGGCGCTCGGCGCCATCGTCTGGTGGCCGGTGCGCAAGCGCGTTCGGGAATTGCGGGTCCGCGACGGCTTCCTGGTGGTCGCGCTGTTCTGGGCGGTGCTGGGCATCGCGGGGGCTGCGCCTCTACTACTTTCACAACAGATGGAAATGTCGGTCACCGATGCCGTATTCGAAGCGGTGTCGGGATTCACCACAACCGGCGCCACCGTGCTCACCGGGCTCGACAGCATGCCCAAGTCGCTGCTGTATTACCGCAACCAGATCGAATGGTTCGGCGGCATCGGTATCGTCGTGCTCGCCGTGGCGTTGCTGCCCATGCTGGGAGTCGGCGGCATGCAGCTGCTGCGGGCCGAAACGCCGGGGCCGGTGAAAGATACGAAACTCACTCCGCGCATCACCGAGACGGCGAAGGTCCTGTGGCTGCTCTATGTGGGCCTGACCGCGATCTGCGCCGCCGCTTTCTGGCTGGCTGGCATGACCCCGTTCGACGCGATCACGCACAGCTTCTCGACAGTCTCCACCGGCGGCCATTCGACTCACGACGCCAGCATCGGCTATTTCAACAACATGGCCATCGAAATGATCGCCATCATTTTCATGTTCATCGGCGGCGTCAATTTCTCGCTGCATTTCCTGGCCTGGCGCCAGCGGCACCTGGTCAACTATTTCAAGGATCCGGAGTTCAAGGCCTACGTCTGGCTGCTCGTCGTCAGCACGCTGCTGTACACGTTGGTGCTGTGGGTGACGCACACCATTGCGGAGCCGGGTACGGCCCTGCGTGTCGCGATGTTCCAGGCTGTCTCGATGCAGACCAGTTCCGGATTCGTCACCGATGATTTCTCGAATTGGCCCGGCGCGTTGCCGGTGATCATGATGCTGTCGACGTTCATCGGTGGCTGCGCGGGCTCGACGTCCGGCGGCATGAAAGTCGTGCGCTGGCTGTTGATGTGGAGACAGGGACAGCGCGAAGTCACGCAGCTGGTGCATCCGAGCGCGGAACTGCCGGTGAAGCTCGGCCGCAAGGCCATCGACAAGCGCGTCATCGATGCGGTGTGGGGTTTCTTCGCGGTGTACGTCGTGTCGTTCGGCGTGTTGATGGTGTTGCTGATCGCGGTTGGCGAGGACCAGGTCACCGCTTTCTCCGCGATCGCTGCGTGCATCAACAACACCGGCACCGGCCTTGGCGAAGTGTCGTCCAACTTCACCTCGCTGAACGACGCCGGCAAGTGGATCTGCGTGCTTGCGATGCTGCTGGGACGCCTCGAAGTGTTTCCGTTGCTGGTGCTGATCTCGCCGACGTTCTGGCGGCGGTGATCCAGAAGCGCTAGCGCGGCAGTCCCAGCATGTCGAGCGCCCCTTGCAGCAAGGCGGTGGCGCCGGCGAGTTCGGGCACGATCACCAAGTGAGCCCCAGCGGCACGCAGGTCCGCTTCATTCATCGATTGCTCGGCACGCGCTGCAATGATGATGTTGGGATTCAACGCCCGCAGTTGCTGGATCGAAGCACGCGCCGGCGCATAGTCAGGCAGCGCAACGACGGCAAGGCGCGCGTGTTCAACGTGAGCCGCTGCCAACACCGTCGGGGCGAATGCATTCCCATAGATCGCCGGCAACCCATCGGCAATACCGTCGCGCACTCGCGAGAGACGGGAATCGATGACGGCGACGCGCATGCCGGCATCACGCAATCCACGAGCCACACTCTGGCCCACGCGTCCGTAACCGATGACGATGGCGTGCTCTTCCAAGCGCGATGCGGTGCCCGCGATGCCTGAAGCGCCATCGAAACTACGCCGCAATCCCGGGACCGTGAGGAACCATTCGCCGAGTCGCGGCGCCAGGCTGAACGCGAGCGGCGTCAGCACGATGGTGGCGAGCGATGACGTCAGGATCAGGTTGTAGATATCGGATGACAGCGCGTTGTGCTGCAAGCCCACTTGCGCGAGAACGAAATTCAGTTCGCCGATCGAAATCATGCCGAGCGTGGTGAAGGCTGCAGTACGGGCGCCGATCTTGAACGGCACCACGCCGACAAAAGTAGCCAGCGCTTTCAACAGCAGGGTGAACGCTGCGGTCGCCAGCACCACGGGCCAATGATCGACGATGAAGTGAATGTCGATGAGCATGCCCACCGAGACGAAGAACAGCGTCGCGAACAGATCGCGCACCGGCACCACTTCCGCGATGACGCGATGATCGAATTCGCTTTCCGAGAGCACCAGCCCCGCAACGAATGCTCCGAGTGCGGCAGACAGGCCCAGCACCGTACTCACGCTCGCCGCACCCAATGCCAGCACCGCCGCAGTCACGATGAACAGCTCGGACGAGCGCATGCGCGAGACGTGGCCCATGATCCATGGCACCAGCCTCAGGCCGATGGCGAGCGACATGCCGATGAACACCGCCGCCTTCAGCAGCACGATGGCGACATCGGCGGCCAGCTCGAGCGGCGCGAGGCCCTGCTGCAACGATACGAACATGGGCAGCACCACGATCAGCACCACCACGATGAGATCCTGCACGATGGCCATGGACAGCAACAGTCGCCCGTGCCCCGAAGCGATTTCACCGCGATCGAGCAGTGTTTTGAGGATGACCATGGAACTGCTGGCAGCGAGCGCGGCGCCGAAGAACACGCCTTGCACGTTGCTCCAGCCAAGCACGGAACCGACGAGCATGCCGCCGCCGATGGTCAACAAGACCTGCACCAGCGTGCCGACGGTGGCGATATTGCGCACACGCGCGAGGTCCTTGAGCGAGAACGCGACGCCAAGAGCGAACATGAGGAAGATGACGCCGACATCGGCGAGCGCCGCAATCTGTTCCCGATTGCCGACGAACCCGGGCGTGAACGGTCCGATGAGTACGCCGGCGAGCAGATACCCTAAGATAGGCGACTGCCGCAGCCAGCTGGCCGCGAAGCCGCCGGCCACTGCAATTGCCAGCGCGACCGCAACGTTGAGTACCAGTGGAGTACCGTGATCCATCGGGCGGGCAGCAGGCTGTGTGGCGCGACAATGTAGCATGCGCCTTGCCTTGGTTGATCCGCATCAACCAGAATTCGCCACCGCTTTGCCCGAATTGATCGTCATCATCGGCCATGCACGCGGACCCTTTTTCGCGCCGTCCCTGGAAGCGCCGCAGTTGTTCACGAGTCGATGTTGAAGCTCAGCAAAAATACCCGGCGGATATTGATCGGCGTAGCAATCGCATTCGGCATCGGCGTGATCGCACTGCTGGCGTGGCTGCTGCACCTCGATGGCATCGTCACCAAGCAGTTCGAAGGCCGTCGCTGGACGCTACCGGCGCAGGTATATGCCGAACCCATCGATCTATATGCGGGCCAGACTCTCGGCGCCGATACGCTGGAGCAGGAGTTGCGCAGGCTCGGCTACCAGCGCGTCGACGATCCCAAGCAGGCGGGTAGTTATCGGCGGCGCGGCGCGCGCATCGAATTAGTCAGTCGCAAATTTCATTTCTGGGATTCGGTGCAGGAGTCGCAGCGGTTGAACATCGAAACCAGCGGCGGCGCCATCGCTTCGATGAGCGATGCGCAGGGCACGGAAGTGCCGCTGTTCCGCCTCGATCCGTTGCTCATCGGCAGCATCTTTCCGCTGCACGGGGAAGACCGCGTGGTGGTGGCGCCCGATGAGGTGCCGGACTTGCTGCCCGCGGCGCTGAAAGTGGTCGAGGATCGCAAGTTCGACACGCATCATGGCGTGGATGTGATCGCCATCCTGCGCGCGATCGTCGTCAATGCACGCGCCGGGCAGATCGAGCAGGGCGGTTCGACGCTCACCCAACAGCTGGTGAAGAGTTACTTCCTCGACAATCGTCGCACCATCGGCCGCAAGATCGAAGAAGCGTTCATGGCGCTGCTGCTCGAGATCCATTTCGAGAAGCAGGACCTGATGAATGCATACATCAATGAGATCTATCTAGGCCAGGACGGCGCGCGCGCGGTGCACGGCTTCGGTCTCGCCAGCCAGTTCTATTTCGGCAAGCCGCTCGCCGAACTGCAATTGCACGAAATCGCGTTGCTCGTTGCGATGGTGCGCGGGCCTTCTTATTACGATCCGCGCCGTCACGCCGATCGTGCACGCGCGCGCCGCGATCGCATTCTCAAGCTGATGGCCGATTACCGGA
>JBEVKB010000139.1:0-17498 GCA_040509875.1 Steroidobacteraceae bacterium
TGCATCATCGCGCGCGGCTGCAAGGTGGCTTTCGGGTTGCCGAACTCCGGCAGCGTGCGAGTCAGGTCCCGCCCGGGAAACGGATGCTCGCTGTCCACGCCCATCAACGACAGCAGCGTCGGCGCCAGATCGATCTGGCTTGCCAGCGAATCGATGCGCTTGGGTTGGACGTCGGCGCCGAGGATGACACCGGGAATGTGGAATTTGGAGACGGGCACCAGTTCGTCGCCGTACACGCGCGTATCGTGGTCGGCGACGACAAGGAACAAGGTGTCCTTCCAGTATTCGCTCGCACGCGCGCCTTCGAGAAACCGGCCCAACGCGTAGTCCGCATACTTGACCGCGTTGTTGACGGTCTGGCGTTCGCGGTCCACCCATTCGAACGGCGCATCCGGAAACTCGAACGGCGTGTGATTGGTGGAGGAGAACACCAGCAGGAAGAACGGTTTCTGCTCCTCGTGCAGCGATTGCAGGCGTTCCTGCGTCTTGTCGAACAGGTCTTCGTCGGAGACTCCCCAACTGCCCACGAACTTGGGCTTAGCGAAACTCTTGCGGTCGACGATGCTGTGGAAGCCATTGCCGAGAAAGAAGCTGCGCATGTTGTCGAAATGCGATTCGCCGCCATAGACGAACTCGCTGCGATAGCCGGCATCCTTGAGCACCGAGGCCAGCGTCGAAAAGTCCTTCTGCGACTTCGACAGTTTCACCACGCTCAACGCCGGTGTCGGCGGAAAACCTGCGATCACCGCCTCGATGCCGCGCACCGAACGCGTACCCGTCGCGTAGAGCTGGTCGAACCAGATACCTTCATCCGCCAGGCGATCGAGTGTCGGCGTGATGGGCACGCCACCCAGCTTGCCGACGAAGCCGGCGCCGAGACTTTCCTCCAGCACGATCACCAGGTTCAGAGGTTTCGTTCGCTGCACGCTCGCAACCTGCTTGTGCAACGTCGGCAGCTCGTCGGAGAGGAAGCTGTCCGCAGGCGCACCGGTGCCGGCGCGCACCCGCTGAATCATTTCGGGCAACGGCATCCTGCCGTACATGCTGCTCGACTGATTTTCGTTCTTGAGGCCGTACACTGCGCTCAGCACCGAATAGGCGGAACTCACCACCAGGCTGTTCACCATCGCGTCGTCGCAAAAGGCAAACGTCGCCAGGTTCACCGGCCGATGTTGCGCGGTGGAGCGGATCGTGGCGAACAGCAGTACGAAGATCACCGGCCACGTCATCAACACCATGGTCGTGCTCCAACCGTTCGGTGCGGTTGCGTACTTGCCGAAATGCCGGATGACAGCCCAGCCCAGCGCCACGATGCTCACCGTCGTCACGATGAGCAGGACACGATAGCCGTTCCATAGCATCGCCAGCACTTCGCGCGGGTAGACCAGGTATTCGATGAACAGCCGATTGGGTCGCGTGTCGTATTCGATCAGGAACTGCGGCGTCGCCAACTCCAGGAACACGATCAGGATCAGGCTGGCGCCCAGCCAGATGCTGGTCAGCCGGCTCCACAACTTCTGCCGACCGACGAGCAGCAGCAACGGCAATGTGACCACGGGCGGCGCCGCGAACATGCCTAGTGTGATGAGGTCGCTGCGCAGCCCCTGCAGAAGCATCGAGGGCACCGCATCGGTGATACCGACCCGATCCCATTGCCAGCCGATGAGCAGCAGCCGCGAGATGCTCAGTGCCGCGATACCCAGAAGATAGAAGCCCACCACGCTTGCGTACGGTCCGCCGCGACGGAAGGGCCACTCGATGGAGCGTATGGCGGCAACCGCGAACGCGAATCGCGGCAGAGCGAGGCTGATCAATTGAAGTTGCTCCGCTCCGTGCTGGCCGCGTTGACCGGTCTCCTCGATCCGTCACGCGGCTTGTAGATATCGATCGGCCGATAGAGTATGCCGATCGTATACGAGCAACAAGTCTATTCTCTGTGACGATGTCAGCGCTTTTTGCTTCGCGCTCCTTCGTCGCAAGAACCCCTCACCGGCACTACTTAGGCATCCACACCCGAATCAACGACAACAACTTCTCCACGTCCAGCGGCTTCGCGATGTAGTCGTTTGCGCCCGATTCCAGGCATTTCTCCTGGTCGTCCTTCATCGCCTTGGCGGTGAGCGCAATGATGGGCACCTTGCTCCAGTCCGGCCGGCTGCGAATCTCGCGCATCGCCGTGAAGCCGTCCATCTCCGGCATCATTATGTCCATCAGGATCAGGTCGATAGCTGCGCCAGCCGCCGACTTGCTGCGCGTCATGGCTTCGATCGCTTCCCTGCCGTTGCGGGCAATCTCCACTTGCGCGCCGCGCGACTCCAGCACCGTTGATAACGCAAAGACGTTACGGACGTCGTCCTCGACGATCAGTACCCTGCGTCCTTCGAGCGTCGCGTCACGATCGCGGGCGACCTTGAGCATGCGCTGGCGTTCGGGCGGCAGCTTCGATTCCACCCGGTGCAGGAACAGCGTCACTTCATCGAGCAGCCGCTCCGGCGAACGCGCGTCCTTGATGATGATGGAACGCGAGAACTTGCGCAGCTGCAGTTCTTCATCGCGAGTCAGCGAGCGGCCGGTGTAGATGATGACGGGCGGGAACGACACCTCTTCCTGTTCTGCCATGCTCTTGAGCAATTCGTAGCCGCTCAGGTCGGGCAGGTTCAGGTCCATGACCACGCAATCGAATGTGGTGTCCTGCAGCTTGCGCAGCGCTTCGGCGGCACTGCGCACGCCGGTGATTTCCACATCGTCGTCGGCGAGCAGTTCTTCGATGCTCGAGCGCTGTCGTTCGTCGTCTTCGATGACCAGCACGCGGCGCACGCCCTGCACCAGTTTCGATTCGAGCCGTCCGAAGGCCTCGATCAATTGCTCGCGCTGAATGGGCTTGAGCGCATAGCCGACGGCGCCCAGTTCGAGCGCTTCCTGCGACAGGTCCGCCACCGAGATGACGTGGACCGGAATGTGGCGTGTCAGCGGATTGCGCTTGAGCTGGTCGAGAACGCCGAGGCCCGAGTGATCGGGCAACTGCATGTCCAGCAGGATCGCATCCGGAACGAGGTTTCCGGCCACTGCCAGAGCTTCATTGGCCGACGGGGTGATGACACATTTGAATCCCATGTCATGCGCCATATCGCGCAGGATCGCAGCGAAGCGGCTGTCGTCTTCCACGACCAGGATGACGCGCGCGCCGGTTGGGATCTGGTGGCGGTCGTCCTCGATGGTTGCGGGCGGCATCGTGAACGGTTCGGCCGGAACCGTTCTCGTCGCAGCCGCGCGCACGTTCTTGCGTTCCGGCACCACGGGTTGCGGGCGATGAGCAGTCGATGGTTTCGTCTGGCTCGCTGGACTGGCCCGATAGACGATAGGCAGTGTCAGCGTGAATTCACTACCCGCGCCGAGCGTGCTCTGCACGGAAATGTCGCCACCGAGCAGGCGTGCGAGATCGCGTGAGATAGATAGCCCGAGGCCGGTGCCGCCATATTTACGATGCGTGCTGCCGTCGGCCTGCCTGAACGCCTCGAAGATGATGTCCTGCTGAGTTGCATCGATACCGATGCCTGTGTCGCGGACGGCAAATGCCAGCGTGTCGCCCGGCGCTGCGCGCACCGTCAACGAGACTTCGCCGCTCGCCGTGAACTTCAACGCGTTGGACAGCAGGTTCTTCAGGATCTGGCCGAGGCGCTGCGAATCGGTCTCCATGCGGTCAGGCACGCCCGGCGAAATATTCAGCGTCAGCTTCAGCCCTTTCTCATCCGCCAGCGGCTTGATCGACTTGACCAGCGTATCGACGGTACGTTCGATCAGCAGCGGCTCGGACACGACATCCACCTTGCCCGACTCGATCTTGGACAGGTCGAGGATGTCGTTGATCAGGGCCAGCAGATCGTTGCCGGCGCTGGAGATGGTCTCCGCGTACTTGACCTGTTCGTCGCTCAGGTTGCCGGACTTGTTGTCGGCCAGGATCCTCGCGAGGATGAGCGTCGAGTTCAGCGGCGTGCGCAGTTCGTGGCTCATGTTGGCGAGAAACTCGCTCTTGTACTGGTTGGATTTCTCCAGGGCAACGGCGCGGTCGACGGCGAGAGTCTCGGTTCGCGACAATTCGTCGCGCTGCATTTCCAGCATCTGCGCCTGTTCTTCGAGTTGCGAATTGGTCTGCTCGAGTTCGGCCTGCTGGTGCTCCAGGCGCACTTGCGATTCCTGCAGCGAGCGCGACTGTACTTCCAGCTCTTCGTTGGTGACGCGCAGTTCTTCCTGCTGCGTCTGCAGTTCCTCGCCTTGGCGCTGGGTTTCTTCGAGCAGTTCCTCGAGACGCGTGCGGTCCTTGGAAGAGCGAATCGCGACGCCGAGGGCCTCAGATACACGGGCCAGCAGTTCGAGGTCCGCTTCGGCGAGCTCGCGAAAGAAGCCCAGTTCCAGGATCGCGTTGACGACGCCATCGACCGCCGCCGGCGCTACCAGCAGTTCTTTCGGCTTGCCGCGTCCGACGCCGGAGGCGACAGGCAGGTATTCGTCGGGAACGTTACGCACGTGAATCGTGCGATTCTCTTTCAGCGCCTGTCCGAGCAGGCCATCGCCCGGACGCGCGACGTCGCTGTCGCCGGCAACCGCGTAACCCGCCACGCGACGAAAACGATCGGTTGACTCGGCGATGTACAGCGCACCCACCTGCGCATCGAGAAATTCGGCGAGGTACGCCAGCACCTTTTCGCCCAGTTGGTCCAGGCGCTGGTCGCCCTGCAGCTGCAAGCTCAATCCCATCTGGCCGGTGCGCAGCCATACCTGCGTCTCGCGAGCTCGGAAATCGCGCGAAGTCATCACGGCAGAGGCCACGATGAGAAACAGCAGCAGGGCCGAACCGCCCCATGTGACGATCAGGGAAATTCGCGCAGCATTCTGCGAGTCGAGTTGTCGATCGATCAGCAGCCCGCGTTCTTCGTCCTGCATCTCACCAATGAGCGTGCGGATGCGGTCCATGGACTCTTTGCCACGATCCGTGCGCACTACGGCCAAGGCGCCGGCATCGTCCCCCGCGCGCTTGAGTTCAATCGTCTGTCCCAGTTCCCGCATCTTGTCGTTGGTGGAACGCTGAATGCCTTCGAGCCGCCGGCTCTGCGCGGGACTGTCGGACACCAGCGTCGCTACATCCCCGAACACTCGCGGCAAAGCGAAGGTTGCACCGGTATAGGGTTCGAGGTAGGTCTCGGCGCCGGTCAGCAGAAAGCCGCGCTGGGCGGTCTCGGCATCCTTGATGGTGGACAGCAGGTCACGCAGTTGATCGAGCACTTCGAAAGTGTGCGTGACGCGCGCCGCCGTCCTGCCTGCGGACTGCAAAGATACGAACGACAGCGCGGCAATGACCAACACTGCCACGATTTTGATGCCGAATCCGGCCAAGGGTCCAGTAGGCAACAGCAGTCGCGAACGACCGCCTCGGAAGCTTTCACGGGCGGGTGCGGAGGCATTCATTGTTGATAGGAATCCCGGCGTCTTGCGGCAAATGCAGCGACAAAGGCGATGATGATAGTGGATTGATGCCGGCGTTTCGACGCGGCTGCGCTGCGAGGAATTTCCTACACTGCGCTTTTTCCGTGGGTGCGACCTCGGCCTTGCGGCTTTCTGTCAAAATCACCTGCGAAATATCGCTTTCCATGGTGATGTGGGGCGCGAATGACATGCGCCTGCGCCTCAAATAGAATTGCCGGGTGAAAATGGAAAGGACGCTGCCCCGACATGAGATTTGGTCTGCTCGCGCTGCTCGCAGCGCTGTCCGCTTGCAGCCAAGAATCTACGGGACCTGCGCCGGGCACCACAGCCCCGCCTCCAGCCGGAGTCTCTCCAACTCCTGAGTTTCCGACTCCGGTCGCGCATACGGCCATCGTATTCATCGGCGACAGCATCACAGCCGGTTGGAATTTCCCGCCCGGTACGAACATCGTCAACGCAGGAGTGTCAGGCGACTTGAGCGAACAGATGCTCGCCAGATTCGACCGGGATGTGATGTCCCATCATCCGGCGATCGTCTCTATATTGGCCGGCACCAACGACGCACGGTCTTATATCGACCCCTCGATAGAAGCGATTGCCGAGATGGCCGATTGGGCAGCGTCCTCCGGGGCGTGTGTCATTATTGGTACGACGCCACCTAACTCGGTTTGGGGAGTGAATGGGATAACCGCCCAGATGGGCAACAGGAACATGGTCATCCTCAACGGCAGGCTGAAATTACTCGCCGCTTCGTTCGGCTATTTCATCGCAGACTATCGCCCGGCCCTCGCTCTGCCCGATGGAAGCATCGATGATTCGCTCTACGTGGACGGGATTCACCCTAATGACTCCGGTCACGACAAAATGTGGCAGGTTGTAGAGCCGCCCATCACGCGGTGCAAGCTGCGCCTGGGACTCACCGACGATAGCTGAATGCATCCGGCCGCAGCTGCCAACTCGAAGTCCGAAAGCAGCCTTCCCTCAGCAGCCCCGCTTCACCTCAGCCCGAAAACGATGCAACAGCGGCTCCGTGTACCCATTCGGCTGCGACACCCCTTCGAACACCAACGCACGCGCCGCCTTGAACGCAATCCCATCCAACCCCGGCGCCATTGGCCGATACAACGGATCGCCGCGATTCTGCCCATCCACCTTCACCGCCATGCGCGCGAGCGCAGCGTCGACCTGCTCGCTCGTGCACACACCGTGCAATAACCAGTTCGCAATGTGCTGCGAGGAAATGCGCAACGTTGCGCGATCCTCCATCAAGCCGACATCGTGAACGTCGGGCACCTTGGAGCAGCCGATGCCCTGGTCGATCCAGCGCACCACGTAACCGAGAATGCCCTGCGCATTGTTGTCGAGTTCCTCGCGGATCTCTTCCTGCGACCAAGCGGCGCCCGTGTGCAATGGAATAGTCAGCAGAGCATCGAGCGATGGCGTCGGACGGCGCGACAGTTCAGCATGGCGCGCGAACACATCGACCTGGTGATAGTGAAGCGCGTGCAAGGTTGCCGCCGTCGGACTCGGCACCCACGCAGTTGTCGCGCCGGACTGCGGATGGGCGATCTTTTGTTCGAGCATGTCGGCCATGCGATCGGGTGCGGCCCACATGCCTTTGCCGATCTGTCCCACGCCGGCGAAACCGCAGGCGAGACCGATGTTCACGTTGCGGTCTTCGTACGCCTTGATCCAGGCCGATGCCTTCATCGCGCCTTTGCGAATCATCGGACCGGCGCGCATCGAGGTGTGCATTTCATCGCCGGTGCGATCTAGGAAGCCGGTGTTGATGAACACGATGCGACCTTTCACAGCATGGATGCAGGCGGCGAGGTTGGCGGAAGTGCGACGCTCCTCGTCCATCAGGCCAAGCTTGATCGTGTGACGCGCAAGACCGAGCGCATCTTCGACAGCGTCGAACAGGCGATTGGCGAAACCCGCTTCCGCCGGCCCGTGCATTTTCGGCTTGACGATGTAGATTGACCCCGTGCGGCTGTTGCGATGGCTGCCGCGACCCTGCAGATCGTGCATGCCGATCAGCGATGTCACCATGGCGTCGAGAATTCCTTCCGGCGCTTCCGCTCCATTCGGCAAACGCACGGCAGGCGTCGTCATGAGATGACCTACATTGCGCACGAACAGCAGCGCCCGACCCGGCACTGTGAATTCAGCGCCGTCTTTCGGAGCGCGCCACGCACGATCGCCATCCATTTTGCGCGTCATGGTGCGGCCGCCCTTGTCGAAATGGGCCTCCAGGTCGCCTCGCATCAATCCCAGCCAGTTCGAGTACGCAGCGGTTTTGTCCTGCGCATCCACTGCCGCCACCGAATCTTCCAGATCGACGATGGTGGTCAACGCAGATTCGAGAATGACATCGGCGACGCCGGCCGGGTCGTCGCTGCCGATGCGATGCTTGCGATCGATCACCAGTTCGATGCCAAGCCCGTGATGGCGGAACAGGATGCCGGACGGCGACGCCGGGTCACCGCGATAACCCACGAACTGCGCCGGATCTTTCAGTGCCGGTGAAATCGCTCCATTGACGACACTCCATGCCGTAACGTCACCATGAAGTCCGCTCGCCAACGGAACCGCGGCGTCTAAAAGCACACGCGCCCGCTCGATCACCTGGCGACCGCGCTCCGCCGCATAACCGCCCGGTTTTGCCTGGCCCGGCAATGCGTCGGTGCCATAGAGCGCATCGTACAAACTGCCCCAGCGCGCATTGGCTGCGTTGAGCACGAAGCGATCGTTGAGCGACGGCACTACCAGCTGCGGGCCCGCCATGGTGGCGACTTCGGCATCCACATTCCTGCTTTCGATTTTGAATGCCGGCGGTTCCGCCACGAGATATCCCAATTCGCGCAACTTCGCTTGGTACGCGGCTGCATCGGGCTGTCCCGGATGGGACTGGTGCCACTGATCGAGCGCCGCTTGCAGGCGATCGCGCTCCACAAGCAGCTGGCGATTCTCGGGGGCAAAGCGCGCGAAGATATCGGCGAGCGCCTGCCAGAATCGCTCCGGTGCAATGCCGGTCTGGGGCAATGCCTTGGTTTCGAGGAAGGTGGCGAGTTCGGTGGCGACGGATAGACCGGCGCGGTTCTGCATCTCAGACATGTTCTTCCTTCGGCATCGAGCGGGGTGGGCAGCTCGCCATTTTGCGCGAAGCGACGGTTAATCCCAAGCTCCGCCGAGCGCGCGCACACAGTGCGGTGCGCTAATTCGAGCCGAACGAAACTCCACGACCGCTACCGACGTTACCCCCGCATCGCCCTCTCGTACTGCGGAACAGTCCGCCGCCTGTTTACTTGGAGTTCCGCGCATGCCCCTGCCCGTTTCGCCGCAGCGATACAGTCCCGACCTGAATCTTCCGGGACGATCGCTCGCAACAGTTTCGTACCGAGCGAAACAGCACGCCGGTGCGCGAGCCGGCCACTCTCGACGATCTGCCGCGATAGCAGCGTCGCCAACGACACCGAGGAATCATTCATGCATGAAGTTCTAGCCACCGCCTCCTACATCCGCAAACGCAAGGCCACCGGAACGCCACCGCAGGGTGAACCGGCTGCGCAACGCATCTGGGAGCTGCTGTCCACGCCGCAAACCGTGGAAACCTTGTGCCGGGCGCTCGACGACGATGCGCTGGCAGGCAAGGATGGCCACGGCTACGTGACGTCAGTACTTACCGATCTCTACGACAAGGAACTGATCGAGTTGTCGCCGGATGCCTGACGGTGCGGGAACTCGACGGTGCGGGTCACGTTGAGTGCGCACCTACCTTCGCATCGAGAAACCCATGCTGCTTCGTACTGCTATCTGTGTTGCCCTGTCACTCGCCGCGATGTCGCAGTTCGCCACAGCGCAGGAAACGACGCCACCCAAGCCAAGCCAGGCGATGGCCGCGCCCGCAACGCCCGACGCCGACATGCAAATGGTGCTCGATACGTTGCAGGCTCTCGGCGGCAAGCCGATCGAAACGCTCACGCCAGCGGAAGCACGCGTCCAACCCACTCCGGCGGACGCTGTTACAGCATTGCTGAAGAAGCAAGGTGCGACCTTGCCCAAGCCTGCGGTGAAGATAGCGAATGGTACGTATCCCACCGCCGGTGGCACGCAGCAGTTGAAAATTTACACGCCCACGCCGACGGATGTGCCGCCGGCGCCGGGAGCTGCCGGTGCGATGCCGGTCATCGTCTACTTTCACGGCGGCGGCTGGGTCATCGCGGACATCAAGACGTATGAATCCTCGGCGCTCGCGCTCGCCGAAAAGGCCAAGGCCATCGTCGTATCCGTGGAGTATCGGCATGCGCCGGAATTCAAGTTTCCCGCCGCTCACGAAGATGCGTTCGTCGCGTATCAATGGGTATTGAAGAACGCAGCCAGTTTCAACGGCGATCCTAAGCGGGTCGCCGTCGCGGGCGAAAGTGCCGGCGCGAACCTCGCGGCGAATGTTTCCATCATGGCCAGAGACCAGAAGGTGGCGCTGCCCATTCACCAGGTGCTCGTGTATCCGGTGGCGGGCTCGGACATGAACACCCCTTCATATAAAGAGAACGCGAATGCGAAGCCGCTGAACAAGGCGATGATGGCCTGGTTCGTCAAGCAGGCATTGACGCCGGAAGATGCCAAGAGCCCGATGATCAACCTGGTCGCGGCCAACCTGGCCGGCTTGCCGCCGACCACGCTGATCACCGCTCAGATCGATCCGCTGCGCTCCGAAGGCAGCCTGCTCGCCGACAAGCTCTCCGCCGCCGGGGTGAAGACGACTTATAAGAATTACGACGGTGTAACCCATGAGTTCTTCGGCATGGGAGCCGTCGTGAAAGACGCGGCGGCGGCGCAGGATGCGGCGGCGGGCGATTTGAGGAAGGCGTTTACGCCGGCGGCGAAGATGTAAGAGAAGAGTGGCGCTCCTAACTATCTAACTATCTAACTATCTACCTCTCCCCTTGTGGGCAGAGGTGGCGCGCAGCGCCGGTGAGGGTTCTTGCGCCGTAGGCGCTGGCGAAGCGAATAAGGCCACTGCACTTCGCGCGCACATCAACGGAAAAAGCAGCGCTCTTCGCGGCAATCCGGCACTACGTCTCACATCCACAAATACCCTCCCCTGATATAGTAACATCTGTTATCTTATCTGCCGTTAGCGGTACGGGTGACAGGCGTGGACAAACTCAGGAATTTCGGTTTTCTGCTCAAAGACCTGAGCAACCGCTACGTATTGCGGTTCGAGCAGCATGCCCGCGCGATTTCGCTCACGCTCATGCAATGCAAGGTGCTGGTGCGCCTGGAAAAAAGCGAAGGCGTGAGCCAGGCGAAGCTCGCCGAATTCACCGGCATGGAGCCGATGATGATGGTGCGGATCCTCGATCGCATGGAGGCGGACAACCTGCTGGAGCGGCGGGCCGACCCTGCCGATCGCCGCGCACGCCGCCTGTTTCTCACCAAGAAAGCCCACCCGCTGCTCGAAGAGATCTGGCGCCTCGCCGAAATGACGCGCGCGGAAATGTTTGCCGGCATCAACAAAACCGATCGGGAAACTTTCCTGCGCGTGCTCGAACGCATGCACGACAACGTCTGCGCCTTGAGCAACGAACCCTTGCAGCCCGCCGCCGCAGCATCCCGCACCCCGCCGCGTCGCCCCCGATCCTCCACCCGTAGCGCCGCGGCTTCCACCAAGTAGATTTCGAGACGATCATGGATACACCCGAACAAGCGGCCACTACAGCCGCAAGTACGCCAACCCGCGACTGGCAACAACGCGCCCGCCTGCCACTCATGCTGCTGGGTCCCGTCATCGTCATCGGCCTCATCTTATATTTCTACCTGCACGGCGGACGCTTCGAGTCCACCGACGATGCCTATGTCATGACGGCGCGCTTCGCCATCAGCGCCAACGTCGGTGGCCGCGTGGTCGAACTTGCCGTGCACGACAACCAGGCGGTGCATCGTGGCGACCTGCTCTATCGACTCGACGACTCGCAGTTCCTCATCGCTGTCCAGGAGGCGCAGGCGCAGCTCAGCGCGGCGGCAATGCAGGTCGAATCGCTGAAAGCAAACTATCAGCAGCGGCAATCGGAACTCGCCTCCGCAAGGCAAACGCTGGCGTACCAGACCAGCGAACTGGAACGGCAACGCCGCCTGATTACTTCCGGCATCTCGTCGCAGTCACAGGTCGACCGGGCGACTCACACGCTCGACGAAGCGCGTGCACGCATAGCCGGCGTTCAACATGAAATCACCGCAGTGATCGCACAGCTGGGTGGCGACCCGAACATAGAACCCTCGCGCCATCCGATGGTGCAGCAGGCGCAGGCAATTCTCGATCGCGCCCGTCTCAATCTCTCGTACACCCAGGTCTACGCGCCGAGCGACGGCATCGTCACGCGGGTCGAGCAATTGCAGGTAGGCAACTATGTGAGCGCGTCCGCACCGGTGTTCGCGCTGGTATCGACGCACGACGTCTGGCTGGAAGCGAATTTCAAGGAAGACCAGCTTGGCCACATGCGAGTGGGCCAGCACGTGGCGGTGGAGATCGACAGCTATCCCGGCCACGACTTCGTGGGCAAGGTGGCGAGCGTGAGTCCCGGCACGGGCTCGCAGTTCTCAGTACTGCCGCCGGAGAATGCGACGGGCAACTGGGTGAAGGTCGTGCAGCGACTGCCGGTGCGCATCGAACTCGAACGCCTCGATCCGGCGTTCCCATTGCACGCCGGACTGAGCGCAAGCGTCGAAGTAGACACGCGCTATCGGCGCCGCTTGTTCGGATCCGCGGAACTGCTGGATGAACGTACCGCCGCCGCGAGCCGGTGAACGCGATGGCCGCCAGTTCAGCACAGGGTGGACACGATGAGGTGCCTCACCGGGGATTGATTACGGTGTCGGTGATGCTCGCCTCCATCATGCAGGCGCTCGACGTCACCATCGCCAACGTCGCCCTGCCCCACATCCAGGGATCGCTGTCGAGCACGCAGGACCAGATGTCCTGGGTGCTGACTTCCTACATCGTCGCCACTGCCATCATGACGCCGTTGAGCGGCTGGCTGGCGGGCCGCTTCGGTCGCCGCCGCATTTTCCTGTTCTCCATCGTCGGCTTCACCATTGCTTCCGCCATGTGCGGCATCTCGCAATCGTTACCCGAGATCGTCATCGCGCGCATGTTGCAAGGCTTGTCCGGAGCAGCGCTCGTGCCTATGTCGCAGGCCGTCCTGCTCGACATCAATCCGCCGGAGCGGCACGCCAAGGCCATGGGCATCTGGATCATGGGCATCACCGTCGGCCCGATTCTCGGCCCCGCGCTGGGGGGCTGGCTGACCGAGCATTACAGCTGGCGCTGGGTATTCTTCATCAACGTGCCGGTCGGCATCCTGTGCTTCATGGGCGTGGCCGGCTTCATGCACGAAACACTGAAGACCATTTCGCGCTTCGATTTCTTCGGCTTCGCGTCGCTCAGCCTGGCGATCGGCGGTTTCCAGATGCTGCTGGACCGCGGCCAGGCCAACGACTGGTTCAGCGATACGGAAACCTGGATCGAGGCCATCGTCGCGGGGCTGTCCTTATATATGTTCGTGGTGCACCTGCTGACGACGCGGCAGAAGCCATTCCTGAGCCCGGCCCTGTTCCGGGACCGCAACTATCTCACCGGCAATGTCTTCATTTTCATCGTCGGCGTGGTGCTGTTCTCCACGCTCGCCCTGCTGCCGCCGATGTTGCAGGGATTGTTTCACTATCCGGTCGTGCTGACCGGCATGGTCACCGCTCCACGCGGCATCGGCACGCTTGCCGCCATGGTCGTCGTCGGCCGGCTGGTGGGCAGGATCGATTCACGCTACATCATCATCGCCGGATTCGCGATCACTGCCATGTCCCTGTGGTTGATGACGAACTTCTACCTGCAGATGGGCACCGACCAGGTCGTCTACTCCGGCCTGCTGCAGGGATTCGGCACCGGCATGGTGTTCGTGCCGCTCACTTCGCTAGCCTTCGCAACGCTCGCGCCGTCGCTGCGTAACGAAGGCACGGCCGTCTTCAGCCTGACCCGCAACATCGGCAGCAGTATCGGCATCTCGGTGGTGACGACCCTGCTCACTCGCAACACGCAGATCATGCATTCGCGACTGGCCGAAAACATCACCCCGTTCGGTTCGTCGTTCGCCGCTGCCACGTCGCAGGCGCTCCAATCGACCGCGGGCCTGGCGGGCATCGATGCAACGATCACGCGCCAGGCGGCAATGATCGCCTACATCAACGATTTCCAATTGATGTTGCTGCTGACTCTCTGCGCCGTGCCGCTGGTCATCCTGCTGCGCCCGGCTAAACCGTCGAAAGATGCCGAACCGATGATCGCCGAATGAGCACCAAGAACGGATCGAAGTTTCTCGCCCTGACCGTGAGTGCAGCTTTGCTGACTGGCTGCGCGGCGGGCCCCGACTTCAAACGACCTGAGCCGCCCGCTGCCGCTGGTTATATCGTCGAGCATCCCGCCGCCGACTCCAGCGGCCATACCGCGACGGCAGCCCAGAAAATCGTGCTCGGCGAGAATCTGCAGGCGCAATGGTGGCGATTGTTTCAATCCGATGCACTGGACCAGGTCGTGCAGCGCGCGCTCGAAGGCAATCGTTCGCTGGTCGCGGCATCCTGGTCGCTGGCGCAGGCGCAGGAAATTGCGAATGCGCGCGCCGGCAAACTGTCGCCGCATGTAGACCTGACCGGCGGCGTGGGCCGCCAGAAATATGGCGCCCAGTTCCTGGGGCCGCTGGCCAAGCCACCGCCGTTCAGCTATTTCTCCGTCGGCGCGACCGTCAGCTACACGCTCGATTACACCGGTGGCGTCGCACGCTCCGTCGAACAGCAGCGGGCCTTCGCCGAATATCAGCAATACCACCTCGATGCAGCGGGCCTCGCCGTCACCGGCAACACAGTCATGCAAGCGCTGCGCATTGCCTCGCTGCGCGCGCAGATCGCAACCATCGAAGCCTTGCTGGATCGCGATCGCGAGAATCTAAAACTGGTGCAGCTCGCCTTCGATGCCGGCTCGGTCTCGCGACTCGATGTGGTCAGCGCGAACAGCCAGCTCGCCAGCGACACCACCCAGCTGCCGCAGCTTCGCCAGGAATTGAGCGTGGCCCGGCATGCGCTGGCCCTGATCATGGGCGATGCGCCCGTCGCCTCCATGCCGGAATTCGACCTGGCGCAAATCGTCCTGCCGCAGAATCTACCTGTCAGCGTTCCGTCGGAACTGGCGCGGCGGCGACCGGACATCCTGGCGTCCGAGGCACAATTACACGCGACCACTGCCGCCATCGGCGTCGCCGAAGCGAATCTTTATCCGCGCATCGACCTGACCGCCTCGACAGGCCAGCAGGCCATCAGCTTCGAACATATATTCGACCGGACCAGCAATGTCTGGAGCTTCGCATCCGGCCTGGTGGCGCCGGTTTTCGATGGCGGCACCCTGCGGGCCGAGAAAAGAGCTGCCGTAGACGCCATGCGCGCCAGCCTGGCTAACTACGAACAGACTGTTTTGACGGCCTTCGGACAGGTGGCCGACTCGCTGGAAGCGCTCAATAACGGCGCCGAAGAGCTCCAAGCACAGGCGCGAGCCGAACAATCCGCGCGCGAAAGTGTCGATCTGACCCGACAAAGCTATAACGAAGGCAACGTCGGGGTGCTCCAGGTGCTGGATGCGGAACGCCGCTACCAGCAGGCGCGTCTAGGCTATGTAAGGGCGCAGGCGCAGCGTTATATAGACACGGTTCAGCTATTTCTCGCGCTCGGCGGCTCCGGTCCCGCCGCCGCCACCCCTCTGAAGTAACGTGAGCTGGATAGCAAAATAGGCATCCGACATTACTGTTGAGACGAACTGCCCCGCAGTTGAGTACAATCTAGCTCTGGACCGGCGAAATGAAACATTCATACTCTGCCGGTTCAAGCATAGGCGGTTACCCGCTTCTGTGTATTCCCTGGCGCTGGGACTGTGGCCGTGACTGGCTGCATGTCTCCAGAAATACGCGAATGATGCGCACCAAGGGATGACGCAGATTTCATCGGAAAACTCTCACCCACCCGGTGGGTTCACACTCGGCAAGAGGCATTTGATATATGGCAACGAAGGCAAAACGATCGAAGCAGACCGGCAGCACCAAGGGCAAGAGCGCCAAGAAGGTCGCGAAAAAGAGCGTAAAACGTGCAAAGCGCGCGTCGGGCGGCACCCTGGTGCGCTGGACTCCTGCCGATGACAAGACGCTCAAGCAGATGATCAAGCAGAAGATCTCCACCCGCGTCATCGGGGTGAAGCTGAAGCGTTCGGAAGGCTCCGTGCGCCAGCATGTCTACAAGCTCGGCTTGTCGCTGAAGTAGACGATTCGATTCGCGGCCGGCGCCTTTCGAGGCGCCGGCCCGGATGCGCAGGAAGAGCCCCGCCAGGGCGCCTCTTCTTCCGCTCCTCACGGAACGTAACCCGTTCCGGCGGGTTTGCTAGAGGACTCCACTCACCGGCCACCCGCATGCCAGATAAGACAGTTGCCCCCGCCCCAGCTTCGCTGCTCGCGCACGGCGCCGAGCAATTGAGCCTCATCGTCGTCGATACCTATAACGCCGAGCTGCGCGATGCGGAGGGCTTCATTGGCGATCGCGCCAGCAAACGAGCGTTCCAGTCCATCCTGGATGGCTGGCGCGAACGGCTGAGTGCCCGCGGGGAAGATCCTCTCGGCGACCTGCCCAGCGAAGAAATCACCAAGAAACAGCTGGACAAGCTGCTCAGCGACGGCGATCCCGAAGCCGCCGGCATGATTCATAGCGCGGTCGAGGAATTCGCGCAGGAATTTGCCGCAGTCATCCGGCGTTTTCTACGTCTCAAGGAATGGAAGAACACGCAGCGGATCGTCGTCGGCGGCGGCATGCGCCAGAGCCGCATCGGCGAACTGGCCATCGGCCGCGCGGGCGTGCTGCTGAAAGGACTGGGTCACGACGTCGAACTGCGCCCCATCCGCCATCCTTCGGACCATGCCGGCCTCATCGGCAGCGTGCACCTGGTGCCTTCCTGGATACTCGCCGGGCACGACGGCATTCTCGCGGTCGATATCGGCGGCAGTAATATCCGCACCGGCATCGTCGAGCTGCGCACGAAAAAGAAAGCTGACTTCTCCGCCGCCGAAGTAGGCCGCTTCGAACTATGGCGTCACCGCGATGACGGCCCCACGCGCGACAACGCAGTGGAGCGGCTGATCGAGATGCTGGTGGACCTGATCAAGCGCGCGGGCAAGGATGGGATGACACTCGCTCCATTCATCGGGATCGGCTGTCCGGGCGTCATCCGGCATGATGGTTCTATCGAGCGTGGCGGCCAGAACCTGCCCGGCAACTGGGAAAGCAAGAATTTCAACCTGCCGCATCGCCTGCGCGAAGCCATTCCCAAGATCGGCGACCACGAGACCGTCGTAGTCATGCACAACGACGCGGTGGTGCAAGGATTGAGCGAATTGCCTTTCATGCAGGACATCGAGCACTGGGGCGTCATGACCATAGGCACAGGCCTGGGCAATGCGCATTTCAGCAATCGCAAGCACGAGGAAGAGAAATAAATTTACCTCTTTACCTCTCCCGGTTTCGGGAGAAGTGGCGTGTCTTCGCGCCGGTGAGGCTCTGGCGCGTCCGTTACGGAGGAGACAGTTATCTCGCCGGCGCCAACGCCTCCACATCGACACCCTCCTCCCTAATATCATCCGGCAGCGATCGCCCCGCCGCGAGCGCTGCCGCGACCCGCGACAATGCCGGCGATGTCTGAATCCCATAGCCGCCCTGACCGGCCAGCCAGAAAAATCCCGCCGCCATCGCATCGAATCCGACGACCGGCGTGCGATCGCGAGCGAACGTGCGCAGACCAGCCCAGGAGTGCTGGACGCGGTCGACCACCTCACCGGTCACCTGTTCGTAACGATCCACCGCAACAGCCACGTCGTAATCGTCCGGCTGCGCATCGCACGGCGGCGACGGCGTTTCATCGGCAGGCGACAGCAACA
>JBEVKB010000140.1:0-44208 GCA_040509875.1 Steroidobacteraceae bacterium
CGCGGCTCGCGCGGCAAGGGCATCCAGCCGCGCAGCCAGGAGATATTCGAGGACCTCGGCATCCTGGACCGGTTGTTCGCCACCGGCGGTCTTTATCCACCGGTGCGCGAGTATCGCGATGACGGGAGTTTTCAAGACTCCCCGATCACCGAGCCTGTGCAGCCGATAGCAGCAGAGCCTTACCGCATGCCGCTGCTCGTGCCGCAGTTCCTGACCGAGGCGGTGATGCGAGATGGCCTCGCCGAACTAGGTCATCGACCGGAGTTCGGCATCGAACTCACCGGATTCGAACAGGACGTCGGTGGCGTGGCAGCCGAACTCATGGGCCCGGCCGGTGTTGAAAAATTACGCGTTCGATACTTGGTGGGTGCGGACGGCGGACGCAGTTTCGTACGACGCGCGCTCGGCATCGAATTTCCCGGCAAGACGCTCGGTGTGCGTGCCGTCGTCGCCGACGTACTGTGCACGGGAGTCAGCCGCGATGCCTGGCATCGTTTTGGCGAAGGCTCGATGGAGAGACAGATCATGCTGTGCCCGCTGGCCGGCACCGATTTGTTTCAGGTGCAAGCACCGGTTCCGCTCGAAGGCGACATCGATCTTTCCGCGGCGGGCCTCACGACGATGATCGTCGAGCGCAGCGGTCGCAGGGATATCGCGGTTCAATCCGTCGAGTGGGCTTCCGCGTTCAACATGAATGCGCGCCTCGCCGAGCGCTATCGGCAGGGTCGGGTCTTTCTTGCTGGCGATGCCGCGCATGTTCATCCGCCGACCGGTGGGCAGGGGCTGAATACCAGCGTGCAGGATGCTTACAACCTCGGCTGGAAGTTAGCAGCAGTGTTGCAGGGTGCGTCCGAAGCACTGCTGGCAACCTACGAAGAGGAACGCCGGCCGATTGCTGCGCAGGTACTGGGTCTCTCCGCATCTTTGTTGGAAGAGGCGAAGCGCGGTTCGATTCGGCGCGGTCGCGAAGTGCATCAATTGGACCTGGGTTATCCGGATTCATCGCTGGCCGTCGAGGCTCCAGCGCGTCAAGGTGGGCTGTTGGCTGGCGATCGGGCGCCCGATGCGCTGCTTCGTGGCGCTGGCGGACAACCGCGGCGATTGTTCGATCTCTTCACGGGACCGCATTGGACTCTGCTTGCGTTTCAACCGGCGCGTCGAGATCTCGTGGCCGCGAGGAAGGGGCTGCGCATTCATATCGTCGGGCCGCACGCCGAGTTCGAGGATGTCTCGGGCAGTCTCCAGGCAACATACGGCGTAGCGGCCGGCGACTGGATGCTCGTGCGCCCGGATGGGTACATCGGCGCGATCGTCGCGAGCGGCGAATTGCCGGTTCTCGAACAGTATCTGGAGCGTATTGGAGTATGAGCGGGCACTCTCAACCTTCCTCTCCCGGTCGCCGGGGGAGGATGGAAGAGGGGGCTTCTTGATCCTTCGCGAATTACCGCAGCCTTGTTTCTCAGTTCTTAACTTCAGATCGGAAATCGGAGACGTCGGCGAAGTATTCTCCACGGATGAAGATGCCCCACCTCAATCCTCCCCGGCGACCGGGGGAGGAAGCCGGAGCGGCGACTTGACGTTAACGAAGCGTTAGTTACTCACAAGGAAAGCCCATGCGCACGTCGCGCCGAGAATTCTGTGCAATGCTGGCCGGCGCCAGCATCCTGGCTCCCACCTTCGACCTGCATGCCAAGGAGCAACGCTCTCTCAAAGCACTGGCGGCCAAGAAGGGAATACTGTTCGGCTCGGCCGTCGGCGCAGGCACTTCCGGCTCGCTCACCGGATCGTTCAGCGATCCTGAGTACCTGAAAATTCTCAAGGACGAATGCGCCATCATCGTTCCGGAGAACGAGCTGAAGAGTTATGTGATCTCGCCCACGAGCGATAAATTCGATCTGGAGCCGGGCGATCGGATCGCTGCCTTCGTCCGCAACAATCGCATGAAGCTGCGAGGACACACCCTGTTGTGGAACCACCCCGAGTACATGCCGAAATGGCTCGCCGAACTCGACTCCGCCACCGCTGCCCGCGAATACCTGCTGCGGTACATTCAGCGCGTCTGCAGTCACTATGGCGATCGCATCTATTCATGGGATGTCGTGAACGAGACGCTCGATCCCAAGACCGGCGAGCTGCGCGACACGTCCTTCACCCGCCTGCTCGGATTCGATGCCTTGCGGATTTCATACGAGACAGCGAAGGAATACGCGCCGCGCGCACAGCTCGTCTACAACGACTACATGTCGTGGGGCGCTGACCATGAGAAACACCGCGCCGGCGTTCTCAAGCTGCTCGAACAATTCAGGTCCAGCAAGGTGCCGGTGGATGCCCTGGGGATTCAAAGCCACATCGGCAACGTCCCTATGGATGAAACGCAGCGCAAAGAGTGGAAAGCATTCCTCGATGCGGTGACCGCCATGGACTACCGCCTGTTGATCACCGAGTTCGACGTGGGCGACAAGGACCTTCCCACAGACTTCGCGACGCGCGATGCCCGGGTCGCGGCGGCGGCCAAGGACTATCTGGATTTCATGCTGGCCTACCGGGAAGTGGACCAGGTGCTGTGCTGGGGGATGGTCGACAAGTACAGTTGGCTGCAAGGCTTCAAGCCGCGCGCTGACGGCACGGCGAAGCGTTCAACTCCTTACGACGATGCCTACAAGGCCAAGCCAATGAGGGAGGCAATGGCGGCCGCTTTCGAAGCCGCTCCTAAGCGACGCGCGTTACTGCGGAGCTGATTACTCCGCCTTACCGGCTGGCGGTCCGAGATACGTCAAAGGAATGGGGCCGGTGCTCGCCACCAGCTTCTGCAGGATGACGTTATCGTCGAGCCGCCAGATCTTGATGACGTGTTTGCCGGCGCCCACGTCGGTGAACACAGTCTGGAGCATCCGCGCGTTGTCTTCGACCGCTTGATTCCAATCGCGCTGCTCATGCAACGTGGTTGCGGTGGGAGCGGGGAGCAACCTGTCGACGATAGTCTGCATGGGGCCGTCGTCGACCGAGACGCCGAGTCGCAGCGTGCCTCTTCCCGTCGTGTCGAGCGTAGGTGACAGGAAGAGTTGCACGGTCAGATCGCCGGCCTGCGCAATGTTCACATCGTATTCGACGCGCACTGAGTCGGCTTGAGTCGTCGGCCCGCGACCTTGAGGAAGCGCGGCGATAGATCCCAGCGTACGGCCTAGATTCGGAATAGCTCGCCATGACAGTCCGTTGCCGTTGACAGCACGGCTGTAGTGGGGTGCGTCGATGGCTACGATGTTGGGCATCTGCGCGGCAGCGTTGCTCGCGAACGCGATCGGCTTCGCCGTTCCCTGCGCCTGAACACGCTTTACTTCCGGCATCACCTGCGATGCGGGCTGTTGCCAGTTGGTGTAGCCGATATGTGTCTGCAACATCATGCCGTCCCACTTGCCGTCATTGGCGCGATGGTAGTTGTCGGCCAGCTCCTGGTCGCGACGGAATCTCTCCACCGCCTGGTCGGCAAACGCGTTGGCCCGTGAGTCCCTGGCCGCCGCGAGCCGCTCATTCCAGGCGAGGGCATAGTAGAACTGGTACAGGTTGGACATCGCTGCGACCGGGTGTTCGACCAGCTGGAGATAGGCAGCGAGTTGATCTTTCGGCAAGGTCGCTTTCACTTTCGACGTGTCCCGTTCCAGTTCCTGCCATTCCGCAACGAGCGCGCCGAACTCGCCGCCATCGAGTTTGTCGCCGACGTTTTCGCTGAGCGGGAAGCTGTGCGCGTCGATGAGTTCGGGCTTTCTTCGCGCCGCATAGTTGCTGTAGCGGGTGATCAAATCCGCAATCGCACTCGCTTGCGACGGGCCGAACGTGGCGCGAGCCCATTCCTGCGGATAGCGATCGAGTGCATCCGGCGTCATTGCCTCAGGGTTCCACGCCTGGTCCATGAAGAAGCTGAGCGGAAATTCCAGCGGCTTGATATCGCCCACGTTGACGATCCACACCGTCCTCGCGCCGCGTGCGTAAGCAAGGTCCATCTGCTGCCAGGTCTTGGCGATCTGAACCGTGTTCAGCCATTTGTAGTTGCGGGGCGCACCGACGTAGTCGAAATGATAGTAGACGCCGTAGCCGCCTTTGCGACCGAGGTCGGCGGTGGGCAGGCGACGGATCTGTCCCCAGTTGTCATCCGCGAACAGCAGCGTGACATCGTCCGGGACTCGCATGCCGTGATCGTAGTAGTCCTGCACTTCCTTGTAGAGCGCCCACACCTGCGGTGTCTGGTCGGCCGGTTTGCCGGTCACGTCCGCGATGATGCGGCGCTGGTCTGCAACGATGGTTTCCATCAACTGCGTGGCAGTCGCTTCGGCCATCGCCTCGTCGCCGTCGCCGCGCATGCCGATCGTGACCAGGCTCTCGTAACGCTGGCCGTTGCCCTTGGACATCATGCGTTCGATACCGCCTTGCCAGAAGGTGCGCAGGTTGGCGGCGTTCGTAGCGTAGTCCCACTTGCCGCCCGTGACTCCCTGCTGCTGGTTGCGATGCCATTCGTCCTGCGCGCGTGTCATGGGTTCGTGATGCGAGCTGCCCATCACTACCCCCATGGCATCCGCGACGATCTTGTTCCGTGGATCGTCATCGTTGAACGCCTTCGGCGCCCACATCGCCGGCCAGAGATAGTTGCCCTTGAGCCGCAGCAGGAGTTCGAAGACATGCTCGTACATCGTCGCGTTGATGCCGCCGAAGCGCTGGATCGCCCAGCTCTTGAATGCCGGGTCCTCGTCGTTGATGAAGAAGCCGCGGTACTTCACCTTCGGCGCATCCCGATACGCGCCTGCAGTGATGAACACGTTCTGCTGTTTGCGTACCGGCACATCCGCGAACCAATGCCAGGGCGATACACCGAGCTTTCCTGAGAGATCGTAAGCTCCATACACAGCGCCGCGACGATCCGCGCCTACGATCACCAGTGCCTGGCTGACATTGGGAAAAGGCCTCTCGACCACGATGCGGCGAAAGGCCTCCCATTCTCCAGAGATGTCGCCGGCGTTGAGTTTGCCGGTACGGGCCAGTTCGTCGATCGCTGGACTTTGACCGAGCACCCCGATGATGACGAGATTGCCCTTCGCCTTGCGAGTGTCATCGATGCGTTGCGCGGTCTTTCCGCCGACGCGCTCCAGATCCGCGGCGAAAGCTTCAGCGACTCGCCTGACGGCGGAGTCCGCCGCTGCATCGACGAAAACCGAGGCCGGTTGACCCGAACGAATCAGTGGGAAACTACCGGCGTTTCTGGTCGAGCATACCGAGGCAGGGGTATCGCATGCGTAACATAACGATGTGGTGAACGCACAGGCCAGCGCCGCAATGCCAAGGAAGAATCGCATGTGTTCGACCGCGTGATTTCGAGGGTGTTACCCTAGCACGATCAAAACGATACCAAGCGAGAGACCCATGGCATTCCTGAACCGCGCGTTGCTCTGGATCACCGTCTCGATGCTGTTCGGTCCTGCGGTGGCCCCGATCGCGGTAGCGGATTCGACCAGCGATCCCCGGGGCGTTGCGTATGAAGCGCGTCCGCGCTCCGACAAGAACTCGATGGCGGCCCACGAGCAATTGCTGGTGAAGAAAACCCAAGGCCAGATCGATGTCTTCTTTGTAGGTGACTCCATCACCCGGCGCTGGGGCGCGACCGACGCACAATATCGCCAGCTGCTCGCCAACTGGCAGATGAATTTCTTCGGCTGGAACGCGGCGAATTTCGGTTGGGGCGCCGACCTGACACAGAACATCCTGTGGCGCCTGCAGAATGGCGAGCTCGATGGCGTGAAGCCTAAGATCATCGTGCTGATGGCGGGCACCAACAATGTGGGCAAGGTGTCTCCCGCTACCGGCGATACGCGCGTCGCGGACGTGACGCGCGGTATGCGCATGATCGTGAACCTGTGTCGGGAGAAAGCTCCTGACGCGACCATCGTGGTCATGGGCATCACGCCACGCAACGACAACATCGCGGTCATGCCCATCATCGAAGGTATCAACGCCAACCTGGCGAAGTTCGCGGATGGCGGCAAGGTCCGCTATCTCGGTCTCAACGATAAGCTGGCCGACCCGAGCGGCAAGCTGCACGAGGGCATGACCGATCCGGATCAGCTGCATCTCGCGGTCAAGGCATACCAGATCTGGGCCGATGCGTTGAAGCCGATTTTTACGGAAGTGCTCGGAGCTCCCGCCGCCATCGATCGTGCGCCGCCGCCGACCGGCGATCCTGGAGTATCGGGCTAGCGGATCAACATCGCAGACAGCGAGCATGCCGCTGCCGTTGCTCGCTGCATTCATGAGTCGTCCTCAACGGCTCACGCAGGCCCTGCCAGCCAGTGAGTTCCGTTGATAAGTCCACCATATAAGGATGATTTCACCGGCCTGCGTCACGCAGCCGGCGCAATCTTTGCGGAAACCTTCACAACGGGCCGGTCGCGCAACTGGCGGCTCGCGCTAGTACGCGATTGGAATCAGGGTTACTACTGCGATTTTCCTGGCTGCGCCGAGGCGCTTGCGTTGTTGATGCGTAGGACAGTGACCCGACTTGCGCCCCTGGCCGGTGAGGTGAATGCCGAAGCCAGTCCGCAGTAGGTGCCGCCGCAAAAAGCGAGTACGGTGGTACTGACGTGCGAGGACACAACCTTCGATGACAGCTGCAGTGAATACGGAAACCAGGCCCCCCTCGCTGTTCCGGGGAAGCAGCCTGTTGATGGGCTTCGTCGGTTACCTGTGCGTGTGTCTGGTGCTGTTGATGTGGCTGCGCAGCCGCTCCGTGGCAGGAGACGACGCATCCGGAATGCAGATCCTCTACGTGCGCCTCGCGACAGCGGGATTGGTTCTGTTCGTCGTTACCGTATTGGCGGCGACCTGGAGAAACAGGGGGATTGCGTTGGTCGGCGACTCCGCCCGGGGCGCCGGCGAGCGATCTATCGGCAAGGCACTGATCCGTCATTCGAGTCTCCTCTGGGTCATCGGCGTCGCGCTGTGCATCTATGCCGGCGATCGCGTCACGCCCGTTGCTTTCGAGATCCCCATGGCGTACGTCGCGGTCGTATTCGTCAGCCTGCGATCGCGACAGGAACTGCATGTCTGGGGCGCTGCCGGCATCAGCACTGCTCTCATATTCCTCGCGCTCATGCAGGCGACATGGGATGGCGACATGTGGGTGATCCTCGCCAACCGCACGCTCGAAATATTCATTATCTGGAGTGCGGCGTTGCTCGGCTTGCGGCGCGAGCGCGCGGTCCGGGGCCGTAAATCGGCGCTGCTCGAGACGCGGACGGTGCGTCACGAGCATGTCGAGCTTCAGGGAGTCCTGGCGCGTAACGAGGCTGCTGGAGCCGATCTCGACGATTACCGCAAACTCCTCGAGACTGTTGCGGCCATGACGCGGGTCGGCGGATGGACGCTCGACGTTGCCACGATGAAGCCGCGGTGGTCGCTCGAGGTTTATCGGATCCACGAAGTCGACCCCGCTGATACCCCGTCGCTCGAACATGCATTCAGCTTCTATCCCGGCGACACGCGTGCGCTGGTAGAGCAAGCGCTCCAGGCTTTGCTGAGCGCCGGCACCGCTTTCGATCTCAACGTTCCATTCGTCACCGCGCTCGGCAACAAGCGCTGGGTGCGAACCATCGGCAAGGCTGAACGCGCGCCGGATGGCAAGGTGGTTCGTGCCTGGGGCGCGCTCCAGGATGTAACTGAGCAGTACCAGGCGCAGCGGCGCCTTGCTCGCACTTCGCAAAGCGGTTCCGAGGGACATTGGGAAATAGACTTTGCTTCCGGCATGGTGTGGACATCCGCGGGCCTGGAACAACTGCTCGGCTTCGCGGCGACCGACAGCTCGATGCCGATTTCCGGGATACGCGCCCGCATGCATCCGGACGATGTCGTACCGGATCGCGCGGCGTTCGAATTGCACGTTGCAAATGGAACGCCGTACGACGTACGACTGCGGCTGCGCACCGCCGACATGGGCTGGCGCTGGTTCCGGTTACGCGGCCAGGTGGAAAGGAATTCGATCGGCAAGCCGCGTCGTTTCGGCGGCGTCGTCTCGGATGTTCACACCGAGCAGCTCACACGACAGGAGTTGCTGCTCGTGCAAGGACGCCTCGAGAGAGCGACGCTCGGCACTCAGGACGGATTGTGGGAACTGACTTTGCCGCAGAACAAGCTGTGGACCGCACAACAGTTCCGCGACATGCTGGGATATAGCAGGGAAGATCTCAATGAAGACGTCTTCCGCCGGCTGGTGCATCCGGATGACGCTGCGCTCCTGCAACCGTTGCTGGAGCAGCATCGCGATCTGCCGCCGCTCCTGGACATCGAAGTTCGGCTGCGTAAAGCGGACGGCGCGTATTGCTGGTTCCGCATTCGTGCCATCTCGGCGCGCGATAGCCGCGACAGGCTGGTCACGATGTCGGGATCGATCCAGGACATCTCCCTGCACAAACAGTCCGAGAAAGCTCTGATCGACGCGCGCGAGGCGGAAACCGCTGCCAATCGTTCGAAGAGCGGTTTCCTGGCGAACATGAGCCACGAGATCCGCACGCCCATGAACGGCGTACTCGGCATGACGGAATTACTACTGGCGAGCCACCTGGCGCCGGAGCAGCGCCATTTCGCGGAGACGGTGCGGTCGAGCGCACGAGCGCTGCTGTCCATCATCAACGACATTCTCGATTTGTCGAAAATCGAGGCCGGCAAGCTCGAAGTCCGCCCGGTTCGCGTCGAACTGCGCCAATGCGTGGACGACATCGCCATTGCCCTGAGTACGCAAGCGAAGGCGCAGAACTGCGAACTGAGCATGGATGTCAGCGCGGATGTGCCGGGATTTCTCCTGCTCGATCCGGACCGGCTGCGACAAGTGTTGTTGAACCTGTGTGGCAACGCCATCAAGTTCACCGCAGGCGGCAACGTTGCCGTCGAGGTTGCGTTGTCCAGTTCGCAACACAACTCTTGCGTGCTGCGTTTTTCGGTGCGCGATTCCGGGATCGGCATGACGCCCGAAGTCGTTGGCCGGCTGTTCCAACCGTTCGCCCAGGCCGACGCAGAAACGACGCGCGTCTATGGAGGCACGGGACTGGGACTTTCGATCGTTCAGCAGTTGGTGCGGCTCATGGGCGGCGAGGTGAGTGTTGCAAGTTCGCCGGGACAGGGTTCGGAATTCTGTTTCACGTTGCCATGTGGCGTCTCTGCGAGCGGCTTTCCCGGCCGTAGTCCGCAGGCCGGCGTTCTCGTACAGGGCAACGGCGTGCGACAGCCCGGGCGGCGTGCGCGGATCCTGGTTGCCGAGGACAATCCGGTGAACCAGCAGATCACGCGGCGATTCATCCAGATGCAGGGTCTCGACATCGTCCTGGTCGCCGACGGCGGCAAGGCGGTCGAGGCGTTCGCGGAGCAATCGTTCGACCTGGTTCTCATGGATGTGCAGATGCCTGTCATGGATGGTTTAGCTGCAACGCGTGCGATCCGTGCAGGCGAGACCGTGGGATCTCATGTGCCCATCGTGGCGCTGACGGCCAGCGCCATGACCGATGAGGTTCAGGATTGCCTGGCTGCCGGCATGGACGAAGTGTTGACCAAGCCGTTGGAGTTGGAACCGTTCCGCGCAACTCTGAGCCGCTACGGATTGAAGTGTGACGACGAAGATCGGCAAGCGATGCCCGGCGACGCAACAGTGGCTGGTGCGCCAGAGCGTGGCTCCATTGCGGTTCTCGATTTCTTCGCGCTGCGCACCATGCTGGATAACGACGAACAAGTGGTCGACGAGTTCTGCCAGATGCTGGTCAGTAGCAGCCAGGAAATCGTCGCGGACATGGAACTGGCGCTGATTCGCTTCGATCGCAGCGCCCTGCGTCGCCTGTCTCATAAGCTCAAGGGTGCCAGCAGCAGCATGCATGCTCACAATTGCTGGCTGGCCGCGTCGCGCCTGGAAGCCGCCGCCGGTGGGGCCGATCGGGACGAACTTAAAGTGCTGGTCAACGACGTCACGGTCGCGGCCGAGGCGTGCTCCGATCTCATCGGACACAATCTGAATTCCCTTGCGCGCGTCGTCTGAGTCGGCCGCCGGATGGCCGGCAAGCGTGCGACTCGCAGCGCTCAGCAGGAAGACAGAGTCGCCATCATTCGGCAATGGCGCGCACATAGAGGGCGCATGCATCGAGAGCTGTGCGTGCCTCGCACACCAACCCGTCCAGCTCAGTCGTCGGCCGCTCCTGCCTGCTGTGCTCGAGTTCGCCGGCTGGCCTGGCAACGCCTGCGGCGAATATGCTGTTGCTGGCTCCATGGAGTGAATGTGCTGCGGCCTTGAGCGCGCCGTAGTCGCTGTTCGCCACTGCCAGCGACATCGTGTCCACCAGTCTGGAGCTGGTCGAAATATAGTTGTCGCAGATCTGCCTGATGATCTGCGTATCGGCTCCGATGACTGCTTGCAGCCGCGCGAAATCGATTGGCGCGCCGGCAGTCGGCGCCACTGAGGCGAGTGGCGGCTTGCTTGGCCGAGCGTCAGTGTCGTCGAGTGCAAAGCCCAGACTGTCGAGAGTTTCGCGCAGGCGCGCCTGCTCGAGCGGTTTCGTGAGCATGCCATCCATGCCCGCGGCCGTACATTGCTCCAGGTCGCCCGTCATGGCGCTGGCAGTCAACGCGACGATGGGAGTGTGCCTCCCCGGAACTTCGCGCCGGCGGATTTCGCGGGTCGCTTCCAATCCATCCATGACAGGCATCTGCACGTCCATCAGCACCAGGTCGAACCGCTGTGCCAGGCACGTCTCGATCGCTGCCGCGCCATCTGCGACGATGGTGACCGCACATCCTATGCGTTCCAGCGACAGGCGGATCACCATCTGATTCGTCAGGTTGTCCTCGGCCACCAGGACGTCCGCCGAATATCGCCGCGTCGGTTTGAGCGCCAACAAGCCTCGTACAGTGAGCGACCGGTGGGCTCCTGTAGCCTCGAACGCGGTGCGGCCGAGGGCCGAGGCGATGCATGTATCGAGTTCACTGCGACGCACTGGCTTGATCAAGTAAGTGTCGAAGCCGAGCTGCAGCAGGCGTTCCGTGTCTCGCTGCCGGTCGAGCGAAGCGAGCATGATGAGCCGTAAGTCGTGGAAGCGGCTGTCCTTGCGAATGTCGACGCCGAAAACGCCGCCCTCGCAGCCCGGTGTCTTATCGTCGACCATCGCGATCTCGTAGGGCCGATCTTCAGCGTGCGCCTGCAGTAGCAAGGCAGATGCGCGGTTGGCGGAATCAGTCATGCCGACCTGCATGCCGAGCGACTCGAGTTGTTCCTGCAGCACGCGACGGCTGGTCGCGTTGCCATCGACTATGAGCACTCGCTTGTCCGCGAAGCCGGTGAGCGGAGGCCTCCTGCGTCCCGTCGTCGCCGGTATCCGGGCCGAGAGGGTGAACATGAATGTCGTGCCGTTGCCGGGCTCGCTCGTCGCCTCGATCGATCCGCCCATCAAGGTGATGAGCCGATGCGCAATCGACAATCCCAGGCCGGTGCCGCCGAAGTGTCGCGTGGTCGAACCGTCCGCCTGCATGAAGGGTTGGAACAAGCGGCTGAGCGTAGCTGTGTCCATTCCTACGCCTGTGTCGCGCACCTTGACCCCGAATAGCGGCGCGCCGTCGCCGGCAACCAAGGAGAATGCCTCAACCACGATCTCGCCCTGCTGCGTGAACTTCACCGCATTGCTGCACAGGTTCAGCAGCACCTGTCGCAGTCGATGCGGGTCGCCGAGGATACGCTGCGGCACGCCGGGGCGGATGTTAACGATGAGTTCGATGTTCTTCGCGGTCGCCTGCAGCGCGAGCGTCGCCGCGACATCCTCGATGCATTTCCACAGATCCATTTCGATGTTTTCGACGGCGAGCTTGCCCGCCTCGATCTTGGAGAAATCCAGGATGTCGTTGAGAACGCTCAGCAAGGCAGTTGCGCTGTTGTGGATGGTTTCCGCGAACTGCTGCTGCCGGGGCTGCAGCGGCGTGTCGAGCAGCAGTTCGGTCATGCCCAGCACGCCGTTCATGGGCGTGCGGATTTCGTGGCTCATGTTGGCGAGAAACTCGCTCTTGGAACGGTTGGCCGACTCGGCGGCGGCCTTGCTGTTTTCGCGCTCGAGCTCGGCAAGCTTGCGTTCGCTCACATCGTGTACGAACGCTGCGATCAATTTTCTCCTCCCGACACGCAGCGGCGACAGCGTCATCTCGGCGGGGAATTCCCTCCCGTCGCGATGCCTGGCGGTGATTTCGACCCGGCGCTGAATCGGGGTGGCCGCATTTGCGTCGAAGTATTGCCGCAACCCCGAGGGTTCTTCGTGGCGGGCGTCGACCACGATCATTGCGTCCATGTGCTTGCCGACAGCCTCGCTGCGCGACCAGCCAAAGAGGGTTTCGGCCTGTTCGTTCCAGTCTGTGAGAATGCGGTTCGCATCGATCTCCAGGAACGCATCCGGCGAGGTTTCTACGATCAGGCGAAAACGCTGCTCGCTCGACTGCAATGCGACGCTTTGCCGCGCGAAGCGGCGATCGATCATGCCGGTGAGAAACACCAGTCCGAGTATCACCAGGGTCGCCAGAGTGATGCTGAGTAAGCCCAGGTCGGAGATACTGATCGCATGCCGCAGGTCGGCCGGATAGAGCGGCATGGACGCAAAGCTCACGGCGGCCATGCCGACATAGTGCATGACGGGAATGGCGCTGCCCAAGACCAATGCCGTGGCGACTTTTCGCCAGCGCCAGCGGGTGCTGCTGCGGAAGGTGAATATCAGCCAGATCGCAGCGAGGGCTATCACGATCGCGAGCACCACTGACAGTGCGACGAGCGCTGCGTTGTACTGGCACATGGCTGGTAGCCGCATCGCCTCCATGCCGATGTAATGCATGGCTGCGATGCCACCGCCCATGAACAGGCTGCCCAGGATGGCCTGTGGCCATTGCAGCGTTCCCCGGCTCACGACAAACAGCGGAACCCACGATGCGAACATTGCCGCAAGCATCGACAAGGCCACCGTTGGCCAGTGGTAGAGGACCACGACCGGCAATTCGAAAGCCAGCATGCCGATGTAGTGCATCGACCAGATGCCGATGCCCATGGCCACGGCGCCACCACCCAACCACGCAACGCGCGATAGCCCTTGCGACGATGTGACCCGCCCGGCGAGATCGATCGCAGCGGCGGCCGCCAGGATGGCGATCACCACGGACAACACGACGAGCGGTTTATCGTAAGTGCCGACGAGCACCATCGAAGCGGCGCTCATAGCGGACTGCGTGTCGCGAGGTGACTTGCGACATACGCTTCGCATTCGGCGGACGCGCTGCATGCTTCGTCCAGCAGCGACTCGAGTTCCGCCGCGGTCCGATCCATCCGGTCCAGCGCCAGGGCGGCGGCGGCTTGGGCGAGGCGCTTTGCGTAGACGCTGTCGCTTTGGCCCTTCAGTGCGTGAGCTGCGGCCCGCAATGCCTTGTGGTCGCTACTCGCCAGAGCTCGTGTCAGCTTCTCGAGCAACTCTATGTTGGTCCTGACGAAGACGTCGCAGATCGCCTCGAGCATCCGGGGATCGGCAGACGTAGCCGCACGCAGCCGCTCCAGATCGATGGGCAAGGCCCCAGACGGCGCAGCGGGCAGGGCAAGAGTCGCGAGGCGCGCAGGGATCATGGCATCGGAGGCAAATCCCAGTTTGTCGAGCGTTTCGCGCAGCCGCGCCTGTTCCAGGGGCTTGGTGAGAAGTCCATCCATCCCTGCATCCGTGCAGCGCTGCAGATCTCCGCTCATGGCGCTGGCGGTCAACGCGAAGATGGGAGTGTGCCTATCGGCCCCCTCGCGTAGACGGATTTCGCGGGTGGCTTGCACTCCATCCATGACGGGCATCTGCACGTCCATCAGCAACAGGTCGAACGGCCGCAAGAGGCACGCCTGCACCGCTTCTGCGCCGTTGCCTACGATCTCAACCGTGCATCCCATGCGTTCCAGCGACAGACGGATGACCTGCTGATTCGTCGGGTTGTCTTCTGCGACCAGGATGGTTGCGTAGTACCGATGTGTCGGCGCGAGCGCCAGGGTCCCGCGCGTGATCAGCGGCAAGGGCGCACCCATGGCATCGAACGCTGTACGCGCCAGTACCGAGGCGATGCAGGCATGCAGCTCACGGCGACGCACCGGTTTGATCAGGTAGGCATCGAAGCCGAGCTGCGCGAGGTGATCGGTGTGCCCTTGGCGGTCGAGTGAGGTCAACATGATCAGCCGCAGTGCCCGGAACCGATTGTCCCTGCGTAAGCTCGCGCCGAAGGTGGCACCGTCGCAATCGGGGATCTGGTCGTCGAGGATCGCTATATCGAAAGCGCGGCCGGCTGCTCGTGCCTGCATTAATAATTCCGACGCGCGTTCGGCGGATTCGGTCACGATGACGTCCATGCCGAGCGACGCCAGCTGATCCTGGAGCACGCGACGATTGGTTGCATTGTCATCGAGGACCAGCATGCGTTTGCCTCCAAGTGCGGCGAGCGAAGGCTTCGTGGCTGCTGCGTTCGCTGTCTTCGGCACCTCGGCCGGGAGAGTGAAAGTGAATGCCGAGCCCTTGCCGGGTTCGCTCGAGACTTCGATCTTGCCGCCCATCAGCACGACCAGGCGCTGCACGATGGACAGCCCGAGGCCGGTCCCGCCGAAGTGCCGCGTCGTCGAACCGTCCGCCTGCATGAAGGGCTGAAACAATCGGCCCAGCGTTTCCGCATCCATGCCCATGCCCGAGTCGCGCACCTCGATTCCCAGCAGCGGCACGCCGTCGACCGCAGCCAGTGGAAATACCTCGATCACGACTTCGCCCCGCTCGGTGAACTTGACGGCGTTGCTGCACAGGTTCATTACGATCTGTCGCAGCCGGTTCGGATCCCCGAGGATGCGCTCCGGAACGCCGGGCCGAATGCTGACCATCAGTTCGATCCGTTTCGCCGCCGCCTGCACCGCGAGCGTGGTAGCGACGTCTTCGATGCATTTCCACAAGTCCATCTCGATATATTCGACGTCGAGCTTGCCCGCTTCGATCTTGGAGAAATCCAGTACATCGTTGAGGACGGTGAGCAGCGCAGTCGCACTGTCGTGAATCGTTTCGGCGAACTTCCGCTGCGCCGGTTGCAGCGGCCCATCGAGCAGCAGTTCGGTCATGCCCAGCACACCGTTCATGGGCGTGCGGATTTCGTGACTCATGTTGGCGAGAAACTCGCTCTTGGAGCGGTTGGCGGCCGCCGCAACGTTCCTGCCATACGTCAGCGCCTCGTTGATCTTCAGAGCTGCGGACGACTTGGCTTCTGCAATGCTCTGTGCGCGCGTCGTGCGCTTCTGCCACAAGCCGAGAATGGCTACGTTCCACAGGGCGAACACCGACAGAGTGCGGTTGGCGAGCGCCGGCCACATGTCCGGTATCCGCTCGGCGAGCACGAGCTTCGTGACGATCAGCACGGTGCACGCCAGGCCGGTCGCCAGCACGAACACCGTTCCCCGGGACCTGAGGCTCAGCAGCACCACGGCGATGTAGGCAATCCCTACCGCCGTGCCCAGCGGAATGTTCAGATCGACGATGA
Source organism: Steroidobacteraceae bacterium (assembly GCA_040509875.1). GTDB lineage: Bacteria > Pseudomonadota > Gammaproteobacteria > Steroidobacterales > Steroidobacteraceae > Steroidobacter. Next base: position 15,574 of record JBEVKB010000140.1, read on the forward strand.
ATATCGCGAGCGCGAGCACGGCGATTCGAAGTATCTGCACGCGGCGGCGCCGACGAGCAGATACAGCGGCAGCTCGATCGATCGGGATAGGGGGATTTGCCTGCGCCTGCGGATCGGCGAGGCGAATATGCAGCAACAGTGCGACCGCCGCCAGCGCCGCTATCAATGCCACGCCGGACATGCTGAGCCAGATATAGCGGCGCTCGAAGTCTCTCTGCGCCGCAAGTATTTCCTGGCTGATCCGTTGATGCAGGATCAACACGCCACCGTGGCCATCGGAGCGGGCCAGGTGAACGTGCGCAGGCACTTCGTAAAGGTGCAGCTTATAGACGAAGCGGTCGGCGGGCGCATCAACCAACGTAACCGCCTGCTCATCGAAATCGTCGAAAAGCTGCGTCGGCTTCAGCCAGTGCACCCAGACATCCCCGCGCCAGCCACGATTCTGCAATGGCTGCTCGCGCATCATCTCGATAGCCGTGGCTTGCGCTCTCAACATGACGGCAGACTCGAGGGCGCGCTCCCCTGATGCGCGCAGATACAAAAGCAGCGACAGGCATGCGACCAAGTACAGTCCGAATATCACCAGCAGGATGTCCTCGCGCGCCAGTCCTCGCAGCAGCGCCAGAAGCTTGCCTCGAAAATCACTCAACGCCACCACCTCGGTGCGCCGATCCCGGCGGCTTGCGCCATCGAAACCGCGCTGGCGGCATCGCGATTCCGAAACGCCATGACGCTATCCGGAAAATCACCATGCCTGGTTTTGACCGCATTACTCCTCACCTTCCTGCGTTGTACTGGAAGGCAAGTGTCGCGCATTGCGCGTCTCATACGCACAGTACATCTCCCTAGTCCGCCACAAGGCTGGCACAGATCTGAGAGCGCCTACTCGCGAAGGCAGCCGTTTGGTCGCCCGGCGTAAACGCGAGGACGGCGTTGCGGAGACAACAGCGAGGCGGCGGAGCAGACCCGACACGTCCCCCAGCGGCGCGCAGTCAAGTCATACGGGAGCCAAGGCGGCGCCTTGACGCCGATTTGCGGTCCCATTGATGCGCGAGGCGGCTCAGCGCGTCCCAGTCGATCGCCCGTGGGTAAATCCGGATTGCGGTCTCAAGACACGAGCCTGGAGGGAAGTGATGCCGGCGCTGCCGCCACCGAATCCTCGTGCCGAGACCGTCGCGGCCGCTATGTAGACTTTACTCAACCCGCCTGCGACGCATTCAAGACTCGAGGGGTCAAACGAGTAGTAGGAATCTCCGCCGCAAGTTGCCGACCTGCGCCACGCGCGATATTGCCGCGACTGCCGCTAAACTGTTGCTCGATCCTTCATGGAGCGGACAAGGTCACGCCGCAGTGCTTGGCCCCGAAGACCTGTCCTTCAACCAGATTGCGCAGATCATGTCCGAAGTACTCGGCAAGCCAGTGCGCTTCCAACAAATCCCCGGCGAGGCATTCAAGGCCAGGCTGCTCGGACTGGGAACCTCGGAGGCCATGGCGCAGGCCACGCTTGACATGATGGTGGCCAAGAACGAAGGGATCGATAACGCCGAACCTCGCACACCGCAGTCCACTACGCCCACCAGCTTCCGGCAGTGGTGCGAGGAAATCCTCAAGCCTGCAGTGCGAGCCGTTGCCAAGACAACGAAACAAATTCTGCCGCTAAATCCTCGGCACGTCGCAAAACCTGCAGTTCGAACTCTGCAACGGAGTTTGACCTTTCCTTTAGCAACGGTAGCGGGTAAAACTTCGCACTGAGGATGGCGGGGCATTGCTGTCGTTAGCAGCGCCCGGAAGTCATCGAAAAAAATCCGGTTGCCACGGGGCTCGCGAAGCGAGCACCTGTAGCGCCGACCAAGCATCGCGGGGGCGGTGCTGTTGCTTTCACCATAGTTGGGTCGTGCTCGTCGGATCTTCCGAGGCGCGCCCATTCTTTTGGCGCAGGACAATGTCCGACAAAGAAAACATAAGTGCCGTTTTCGTCACGCTTCGCCGCCATCTGGCGCGAGCCGTGTCCCGTATCGTGCCGCCTCGGGATATAGAGGATGTCGTGCAGGAGACATACGTTCGCGTCTGCCAGGTGGAGCAGCCGGAAACGATTCGTCATCCGCGTTCATTCCTCTACGCGATCGCCTGCAATATCGCGCTGGACCATGCCAAGCGCGCGGAGTCCCGGCTGTCGGACAGTATCGATATCGAGCCGGAGTCGAATCAGCAATTCGCGGCGGCGCGCTCCGGCGATGAAACCTACGACCAGGTTGCCGCCAGGCAGGAGTTCGAGTTTTTCTGCGAGGCCGTGCGCCAGTTGCCCGTGCAATGCCGGCGTGCGTTCGTCTTGAGAAAAGTCTACGGGTACACGCAGAAGGAGATCGCCGAAGCATTGGGTCTCAGCGAGAGCACCATCGAGAAGCACATCGCCTACGGTATCAAGCGCTGCGGTTACTTCATGGCGGCGCGAACCGATCAACCGGCGCCCCGTCAAACCTCTTCCAGAATGGCCATCCAGGAGAGGGCCACTCAGAAAAGAGGTGGCGCGTGAGCAATATCCATCGGCTGCCCGTTCAAGGTCGCCACCACGACGAAGCCAGCGAATGGCTCGCCAAGCTGGACCGGGGATTGTCCGCGGACGAGGAGAAGCTGCTCAAACTCTGGTTGGCGCAGAGCGCCGAGCATAAAGCCGCCTTCCTCAAGCTGGCGTCGCTCTGGGACCGGATGGGCAGCCTGTCGTTATTGTCCGAGCTTTTTCCACGGCCCGTGCCGCAACCGAAAAATCCGCGGCGCTACTATCCGGCGATAGCGGCATCGGTGGCATTCGCGGCAGCAATCGCGGTATGGCAGTTGACTAGTCTCAATCGCCCATGGCTGCCGGACGCCAACGTGGCGATTGTCGATGGCGTGTATGAAACGGCCATCGGCCAGCAGTCCACCATCAACCTGCCGGACAACTCCTTGTTAGTGCTGAACACCAACAGCCTCGTCAAAGTGCTCTACAGCGACCAGCAGCGCCTGCTCATCCTCGAGCGGGGCGAGATGAACATCGAAGTGGCCCACGACGCGCAGCGGCCGTTGAGCGTGATGGCCGGCCAGAAGGTGGTGCAGGCTGTGGGCACGGCGTTCAACGTGCAGATCGTCAACGACAGCGAAGTCGAACTGATCGTCACCGAAGGCAAGGTATTGGTCGCGGAGCGAGGGGACATCAAAGGCGACAGCGCGGTCAAGGCCGCCGGCAGTTCGTTCGATGCCTTGTCGGAAAGATCCGCGGTCGTCACCAAAGGCGAACGGGTGCTGCTGGGGAGCAGCCAGGAAGAGATTGCCAAGGTCAGCGAGTCGGATATCTCGGCGCAACTGTCATGGCGGCAGGGCAGCCTGGTATTCCGTGGCGAGACTCTCGCGGAGGCGGTAGTCGAACTGAGTCGCTACACGCCGGTGAAGTTCGTGATCGCCGACCCCAAGCTCGGCGCAGTCCGCATCGGCGGCCGGTTCAAGGCGGGCGATGTCGACGGCCTGCTCGCGACTCTCAAGGAAAACTTCAACATCGATTACGAGCGCCCCGACGCCGACAGGGTACTGCTCAAGGCAAATTGAAGCTCGGTAGGACATTCGCGTGCGCACAAGGAATGGGTGCAGGGCTCAAGATGACGCCGACATTGTGCCGGCGCTGCATTGGCGGAAACGTGCGGCACAGTCGTCTACACCGGGTGCGAAGAAGGAATTCGCACCTGAGGCGATTGCGCACGGATGGCTGCCGCTGATTCGCGTGGGACTGCTCGTGACCTTGTCATCCAAGGCATGGGCGGATGGCGCGCGGCTCGACACAGTCGTTCCGTTCAACATCCCTCAGCAACGAGCCGACATCGCGCTCACGACATTTGCTGAGCAGGCCAACCTGACCCTGATCTTCCCCTACGACAAGGTGAATGCGATCCGGGCCAACGAAGTGGTTGGCAGATATTCGATCGAAGAGGGATTCAATCGCCTGCTATCGAATACTGCGCTGAAAATGACAGTGGGTGACAACGGTCAGCTCTCCATCAACACGGATCCGTCCCTGGGAGCTTCTGACGCCATGTTCATTAAAAGAAATAAGCTGTCGCATGCCATTGCATCGCTGATGGCCGCGATGTTCGGGGGAAGGGAAGCGACAGCGCAGACCGCCGTGCCACCGGAAGTGGAAGAAGTGCTCGTTACCGGCATTCGCGCCAGCGTCGAGCGTTCAATGGATATCAAGCGCGACGCGGGCGGCGTGGTGGACGCCATCTCGGCGGAAGATATCGGCAAGTTTCCAGACACCAATCTCGCGGAATCGTTGCAGCGAATCAGCGGCGTCTCGATCGATCGCTCCGGCGGCGAAGGCCAGGCGATCACCGTGCGCGGCTTCGGACCGGAATTCAACACGGTGCTGGTCAACGGCCGGCAGATCGCATCGGAAAATCTCGGCCGCGGTTTCAGCTTCGACACCATCGCGTCGGAATTGGTCAGCGGCATTGCAGTTCACAAGACGGCCACCGCGACGCTGCAGTCCGGCGGTATCGGCTCGACCGTCAACATCACCACGGCGCGCCCGCTCGCGATCGGAGAATTCAAGTTCGCGGGCAGCGTGAAGGGCGTGTATGACGAGAATCGCGAGAAGACCACGCCGCAGGCATCCGCACTCATCAGCGATACGTTCGCCGACGACAGGTTCGGCGCGCTGCTGGCCGTGTCCTATCAGAAGCGCGATACACGGCTCAACCAGGCGCAGACGGACGGCTGGCTGGAAAACGTAGGCATCCCGCAGAGTGAACTCAACGGCGGCGCCGGCGCGACGGGTAATATTTTCTCGCCACGTAACTACGATCACAAAGTGACGTTCGAGGAGCGCACGCGCCTCGGCGGCAACCTGGTGCTGCAATTTGCGCCCACCGACAACATCGAGCTGACAGCGGATGCGCTCTACTCGGACTTCGACGTCGAGACGGATTCGACCTCCTTCGGTCACTGGTTCACCGCGCCGAACATCGAGCGAGCGGTGACCGATGCCAACGGCACAGTCGTCGACCTGTACCAGGAAGTCGGCCTGGCGACGGACATGCACGCCAAGAAATTCGATCGCCTGACGACGACCTCGTCCTATGGATTCAATGCCAGCTGGAACGTCACCAGCGCGTTCAACGTGGCCTTCGACGCCAACTTCTCCAGCGCCGAACGCGAGCCCAACAACGGCGGCGGCGACCAGCTGTCATTGATCGGCTACGGCAACCGCGTGCGATTCCAGGTCATGCCGGGCGAAGTGCTGCCATATGCGAGCGAATTCGAAGCGGCCAATCCCAACATCTACAGCGGTCAGCAGCAGATCGACGGAACGGCCCATCAACCCGGTGTTACACCCGCGGGCGTTTCCGACTATCTGGATACGGCCAACAGTCGCGCGCATGTCATGTTGCGTCGTGGCTGGGCCGTCGATGACGATATCGACCAGTTCCGCCTGGACGGCACCTGGACCGAAGGCAATACCAGCGGAATCACCAAGGCCCGCTTCGGCGTCATGTACTCGACCGAATCCAAGGCATTGTCGCGTTGGGACAATGAAGGCGTGGGCATTCACTGCACCTTCTGCGGCTACCCCGACAGTCCGTTGCAGCAGACCCCGCAGTATGTGTTCGACGCGGGCAACGATTTCCTGGAAGGCGTGAGCGGCCATGGCCGCATGCCGCATCGATGGCTGCGTCACAACGGCGAGGCGCAGTTTGCTTACCTGGAAGGCATCAGCGGTTTGAACTTCGACGCCGTGAAGCGGGACAACTCCTTCGTGGTCGACGAAGACACTTCGTCGGTTTACCTGGAACTGGAGTTCGCGGGAGAGATCGCAGGTAAACGACTCACTGCCTCCACCGGCGCGCGTTATGAAACCACCGATGTGAAAGTCAAAGGAACGCAGGCGCCGGTCATTCGACTGGATATTCTCGATGCGACGGAAATGCTGTCCGCGTTCGGTCCCGCGACGGCCATCGGCGCGAAGACCGACTACGACACGCTGTTGCCGAACATGACCGTGAAACTGGATATCACCGACGAATGGATCGCACGATTCGCGGCATCCCGGTCCATCACGCATCCGACGCTGGAAAACATGGCGCCGGTGACGACCATCGTCACGACTCGCCAGGGCGGCAACCTGGCCGCGAGCAGCGGTAATCCGGAACTGAAACCGTTCCAGTCGGACAACGTCGACCTGTCGCTGGAGTATTACTACGCCGACGCCAGTTACGCATCGGTGGGCTACTTCCTGAAGAACGTCGACAACTTCATCATCACCGGCACCGAGGACCGCACCTTCACGCTACCCGACGGCAGCACGTTGTTGGATCCTTCGACAGGTACTGACGTCACCGCTCCGGACGCAGGCGATACACCCGCGGTATTTACTGTGACACTGCCAAGCAATGGTGAAACCGCAAAGGTGACCGGCTGGGAAGTCGCGGCGCTGCATAACTTCGGTCGCTCGGGTTTCGGACTGTTGGCCAACGCAACGTTCGTCGACAGCAACGCGGACCTGAATGTCTCGGATATCACCCAGACCTTCGCCGTGACAGGCTTGAGCGACTCCCTGAACGTGGTGGGCTTCTATGAAAAAGGGCCGTACCAGTTGCGACTCGCCTATAACAAGCGCGATGAGTTCCTGCAGAGCCTGACGCAGCAGAACGGCGACGGCGTAGTGTTCGTCGACGACTACTACCAGTGGGACATCAGCGGCAGCTACGACATCAATAAGAACCTGGCGTTCTTCTTCGAGGGTATCAACCTGACCAAGGAAGTCGTCACCAAGCACGGTCGCTTCGACAATCACTTCCTGCTGGCGGAAGACAGCGGCAGGCGTTTCGCGATAGGTATTCGCGGTGGCTTCTGATACCAGGGGCCGGGCATGAGCCAGCCCACCCGGTCGGTGGTCATCGTGGGCGGAGGGACCGCGGGCTGGATCACGGCTGGGCGGATTGCGGCAAAACATCGCTCGCATGCCGAGGATGGCCTGCGCGTGACGTTGATCGAGTCGCCGACCATCGGCACCGTGGGCGTGGGTGAAGGCACCTGGCCCACGATGCGCAGCACGCTCAAGAAGATCGGCATTTCGGAAAGCGACTTCATTCGCGAGTGCGACGCTACTTTCAAACAGGGCGCGAAGTTCGCGCGCTGGGTGACTGGCCGCGATGACGATTTCTACTATCACCCTCTGGTGTTGCCGCAGGGTTTTCAGACGGTCAACCTGCCTGCCTATTGGCAGGAACGCCGGGAGCAGCAGTCGTTCTCGGCGGCGGTCTGCCACCAGGAGCACATCTGCGAACATGGGTTGGCGCCCAAGCAGATCACCACTCCGGAATACGGCGCGGTGGCGAACTACGCCTACCATCTCAATGCGGGCAAGTTCGCCGAATTCCTCAAGCGGTATTGCGTCGAGAAACTCGGCGTAAACCTTCTGCTGGATGATGTGATCGCCGTGAATGCGAAGGAGAACGGCGACATCGCGTCGGTTGCCACTGCCAAGAACGGCGACGTCGGCGGCGACCTGTTCATCGACTGCACGGGCTTTTCCTCATTGCTGTTGGGCAAGCACCTCGGGGTGCCGTTCATCGACAAGAGCGACGTGCTGTTCATCGATAACGCACTGGCGGTGCAGGTTCCCTACGATCACGAGGACGCGCCCATTGCCTGCAACACCATCTCCACCGGCCAGGATGCCGGTTGGATCTGGGACATCGGCCTGCAGCACCGGCGTGGCGTCGGCTACGTCTATTCCAGTCATCACACCAGCCACGAACAAGCAGAGCAGACGCTGCGCAATTACGTGGGGCCGGCCATCGATGCATTGAGCCCCCGCAAGATTCCCATACGTTCCGGCCACCGGCAGTTGTTCTGGAAGAACAATTGCGTTGCCGTGGGACTGTCGGCGGGATTCCTGGAGCCGCTGGAGGCATCCGCGATCGTACTCGTCGAACTCTCGGCCGAGATGATCGCCGAACAGTTACCGCCGTGCCGTGAAGTCATGGACGTGATGGCGAAGCGCTTCAACGAGACATTCCTGTACCGCTGGGATCGCATCATCGATTTCCTGAAGCTGCACTACATGCTCAGCCAGCGCACCGACAATGACTTCTGGGAAGACAACCGCAGGCCGCAGAGCATTCCGGAAAGCCTGCGCGAACTGATCGCGTTGTGGCGCTACCGTCCGCCGGGGAATCACGACTTCACCAGCAACAACGAAGTGTTTCCGGCGGCGAGTTATCAATACATCCTGTACGGCATGGGGTTCAAGACCGATACGCGTTACCTGGCGCATACGCTGGTGGAACAGGACCTGGCGGAAGAGCAGTTCAGTCGCAATGCTCGCGCGATCCGGCAGGCGTTGGCGACGCTGCCCAAGCATCGCGACCTGTTGAAGAAAGTGCATCTGTACGGATTTCAGGCTCTGTAGCATGGGAAGACTGGTTGCTCTCGACAGTAGAACTCATCGCAGCCTGCGCGTAGCTCCGGAAAAGGTGGTCGCGCAAGGCGCGAAGCTGAACATGGTGCCGGTCGTACTCAGCGAGTTCCTCAAGCTGTGCGTGCAATATCCCATCGTGTTGACCAAGAACGCGGACACCGGCCGGTTCGTCTGCGTCTGCCTGTTCGGCCTGTCCAAGAACGAAAATCTGTTCTGGCGCGACGAGCGTTGGGACGCCATCTACACACCGTTGCACATCGCGAGGCAGCCTTTTTTTGCGGGAGCCGGCGAGGCCGGTAAAGCGGGGCAGGCCGATGGCGAATTCGTTCTGTGCATCGACGCGGAGAACGACAGCCTGCGCCAGGACACCGGCGACCGCATCTTCGATGAACAAGGGAACGAGACGCCTTATCTGCAGCAGGCGAAAGCGATCCTGTCGGCCCTGCTCACGGGCGAGACGGAAACGCAGCGCTTCATCGATAAATTGCTGGCGCTGAGCCTGGTGCAGCCGATGCGGCTCGATGTCCAATACGCCAACCGTCAATCGCTGCGCGTGGAAGGCATCTTCACCGTGGACGAGGAGCGCATGAAGGCCCTTCCGCCGGAAGGCTTGGTCGAGCTGCACTCGCTCAACTATCTCGCTCCCATCTATACGATGATGGCCTCGCTCGGGCACATCTATTCGCTGGTCAGCCGCAAGAATGCGTTGCTGGCGGGTTGATGCCCGGCGCCATGCGATCCGACCTGGTCGATCCGGCGAGCCTTGCCGGGAAGTGCTCCATTCATCGTATCGGTCGCGAACTGCGGCCAGTGCTGGCGATCGATGATTTCATGCCCGAGCCGGAGGAACTGGTCGCCTGCGCGGCAAGTGGCGATTCGTTCAAGGGCAGTCCACACGACTATTATCCGGGTGTCAGAAAGCCCATGCCCGCGCACTACGCCGCCGGGTTCTGCGAGAAATACGCAAAGATACTGCGGGAGGTCTTTGGGCTGGGCCCGACCGAGCCGCTTGCGTTGCTCAGTGCGTTCTCGATCGCGACGACCAGGCCGACGGCGCTTCGACCCATACAGCGCTTGCCGCATTTCGACACCAGCGATGCTCATCAGCTCGCTGTGGTTCACTATCTCTGCGATGCGCGGCATGGCGGTACGTCCTTCTATCGCCATCGTCAGACCGGTTTCGAGACTATCTCCCAGCAGCGGTTGCAGGGCTATGCCGAGATTCTCAAGCGACAGGTGATGACGGAATTCACGCCGCCGCCCGCATACATGAACGGCGACAACGCCTTGTTCGAGAGGATTGCGAGCTTCGAGGCGCAGTTCAATCGCGCGCTGATCTACCCGAGCAACCTGTTGCACTCGGCGAATATTCTTCGCCTGCATACCGATCACGATCCGCGCAAGGCGCGCCTGACGGCGAATACGTTCCTGAAATTCCCGGCGCAGTCCGCCTGATCAATAGTCGACGTAGTAATCCTTGGGAAAATCCCGGCCCGAATAGGCAAGCCGCATGGTCCAGGGCAGGGGAGGCGAGGTCCAATAACCGTGGTTTGCCGGTAAACCCAGCGCGATCAGGCTCTCCGACGCGATGTACATGCTGCCGGCGTTCGAGTACGGGTCGCCCAGCGAAGGTTGATGGCGCGTGAAGCCGATTGTCAGAAATCCGTCCGCATCGAAGTTGCTGTCATCGGCGAACACGCGGCGTTGCGCGGCGACTGTCGCTGCGCGTGCCTGGCCTTCCGGCAGTTGACCTGGCAGTTTCTCGCGCCACGCGAGCAGGCCGAGCGGTTGGTGGATGGCGGTTCGATAAGTCAGCGAACGGCCGATCGCGGGATAGGCGCCGTCGGGCCCGATCATCCGTTCCAGTTCCTGTCCGTATCGCTGCATGCGCTTGTATTGCACGGGCAGCAGCTCATTCGGCTGCAGGCTGTTGAACGCCGTTTTGGTTGCGACCAGCACTTCCAGGATCTGCGTCAGCATCGGATGGATGACGTAGCTGTTGTACATGTCGAAATGAAAGCGGACGCCGTCTGCGTACCAGCCGTCACCCACGTACCATTCGTTGAACTTGCGCACGGCGAGGTCGATGCGAATCGGATCCCACTGCGCGCCGACGCTGAGCAGGAACGCCTCGTTGATCGCTGCGAACAGCAGCCAGTTGGTATAGGGAGGTGAGATGCTGCGCAGGTCCTGGATCTTCGCGATGATTCTCTGCCTGGTTTTTGCATCGAGCGGCTTCCAAAGTGCATCGGGCGCGCGCAGTAGAGAGCTGCAGAAGAATGCGGAATCGACCAGCGACTGGCCTTCGTTGCTGGAAAAGAGATAGTCAGGGTTTTGTGGATCGACCGCGTGCGTGTAACCCGCCAACGCCTGCGTTCTCAGCTTTGAACGCAGTCGTCCCTCTGCAGTCGAATCGTCGGGGAGCGCGAGCCAGGGCGCGATTCCATCGATGAGGCGCGCGAACGCTTCCAGGTAAGCCACTTGAGGATTGCGACCGTCCCAACTCGCGCTCAGTTCCGGCCTCCATTCATGAAGTCGGCCTCGCGATATCCGGTCGAGCACCGGGCTCGCCATTCGTTCGAGCAGCTTGACCATGTAGATGCGATCGTCGCCGCCACTCGGCAATTCGTTCGAAGAGTCTTTTGCTGCCATCGAAGCGTGCATCGGCGCGGTTGCGAGGACAGCGCCGCTGCTCATCGCCGCCAGGAAATCCCGCCGTTTCACGCCTTCGTTCATCGCGTGTCTCCCGGTACCGCAAAATCGAGCTTCTCATTCGTCGCGTAACTATCCCATGCGGCGCGCGACCGAAAGTCGCCCGTGCCCTTGCTCCAGGCCGAACCCGAGTAGTAGGTGAAGGGCTTGCCCGGAGTGACTTTCAACATCACCAGGAAATTGTCGGCATCCTGGCGCACGTCGACGATCATCTGCGGGTCCACGCGAATCGCTACAGCCATGCGGCCATGCACGCCATCCTCCGGCCCCCACCATGACATCACGCCGAGCGTTCGATCGACTGTCAGTTCACCATTGGCGCCAGTGGTTCGTTTGCCGATGCCTATGGCGACCGTCAGTGGCTCCGACTTGTCGGACGAAATAGTCGAGACCAACCGCGTGAACTGAGTGCCGAGCGGCAGCGTGAAGCGGCGTGTTTCCCATACCTTGCGGTCGACGTCGACGGGCCACGGCGCATATTCCACCATGAAGTCCGCCGATTTACCGCCCGATTGCAGGATGCGATGACGTATGAAATTGCGCGACGTCCATAACTTGTTGTCATGCCAGATGCCGAGGCCGCCAGCGCCGCGTGTCGTGCCGACGTTATAGAAGTCCAACCCCTCACCGTGATAACCGTGCTGGTCGCCGCTCTTGAGCTGCCGCTCCGCGAAAGGCCAGACGACGTTCTTGCCCCAGGAATCCATGCCCGAACCCGATGGTGGTTCGTACGCTTCGAGTGCATGCCCGTAGATGCGATGCGCGGTGCGATCGTTCTCCCAGAGCAGGTCGTCGTAGCGATACGAGGCCAGCACGGCGACGGCCGCTGCCTGCTTGCTGGGTGGCGGCGGCAGCGGTTTGTCGATTGGCGGTTGTTCGGGCAACGCAGGTTGCGCAAGGACATGGCCGGTGAGAAGGGTGGCCAGTAATAGGGTCGCGATAGTACGCAGCATGATTGTCATCCTGTTCCTCGTGCTATTCCTGATCCGGATCCGGCCTCCGTCGCCGGTCGCCGGAGGAAGGTAAGATGTATGATAACCTCAACCCCACGAAGCTCGAAAGAAACGCCGAGGAAAGCCATGTCGCTGGCCGACACCCTTTACGCCAAGCTCGAAGCCCGCATCCTTTCCGGCGAACTGCTCCCGGGTTCGCGCTTCCCCTCGCAGAAAGAAATCGCCGAGCAGGAACAAGTCAGTCGCACGGTGGTGCGCGAAGCAGTCGCACGCCTGGAAGCACAAGGTTTTGCAGTGTCGCGGCAGGGATCGGGCGTGTATGTGCCGGACAACGTAAAGTACCGCGCCTTCCAGGTCACCCGCGAGGAACTCAGCGAACTCTCCGACGTGGTCAAGCTGTTGGAAATGCGCTCGGGGATCGAAACCGAGATGGCGGCGCTTGCCGCTTCGCGAAGGACGATGGCCGATATCTCCGCAATGCGCAGCGCGTTACGCAAGATGGCCGACGTGAGTGCGGACGCCACAGCGTCAGCGCAGGCCGACGCTGCCTTCCACATGGCGATCGCCCGGGCCACCCAGAACAATTACTACGTCAGGCTCATGGAGTTCCTCGGCATCCGGCTGGTGCCGCCGCGAAATCTCTATCTGCGCGATCAACCTCCCGAGTCGCACCGTGCCTATGTCGCGAAGGTCCATGCCGAACACGAGGCGATCCTGGACTCCATCGTGCGCATGGACCCGACCCGCGCACGCACCACTGCCCGCCGCCACATGCAGGAAAGTCTCCACCGCCATACTCAGCTGAGCGAGCTGCTCGACGAAAGTGTGCGCCAGAAACATAAGTAAGACAATTGACGAAACCGAATTAGTCCCTTAACTTGTACTACAACTTATAGAAAGCGGCGGTCGCCGCGTACAAGCGGGGGGTAGTATGAGAAACGTGGCTCTGTCATCGGCCGTGGCGGCGGCGCTATTCGCAACAGCATGGGTAGGGACGCAAGCGCGTGCTCAAACTACTCCCCCGGCAACTCCACCGGCTGACGGACCAGCGGCGCCGACTGCCGCACAGAGTTCCGGCGGCCTGGAAGAGGTAGTTGTCACCGGCTTCCGCGAGAGCTTGCAGAAGGGCATCGACCTCAAGCGCGAAGCTGTGGGTGTCCGCGACACCATCGTCGCTGAAGACATCGGCAAGTTCCCGGAGCAGAACGTCGCCGAGTCGCTGCAGAGAATTCCCGGCGTTTTCCTGAGTCGCGACGGCGCTAGCAACGAAGGACAGCGCATCAGTATCCGCGGCCTCGGCTCGCAATACTCGGTGACGACGATCAATGGCGCACCGGTTCGCACCACGTCTTCGACGAACGTCGGCAGTTCGACGCGCGATTTCAATTTCGACGTGTTTCCTTCTGAATTGTTCGGCCGCGTCGATATCTACAAGACTCCGCAGGCCAGCCTGGAAGAGGGTGGCATCGCCGGCAATGTCGATCTGCAGACGCCGCGTCCGTTCGACAGCCCCGAACGCGTGATCCGTTACGGCGCCGCTGCCAACTACAACAACCAGTCTGAAGAATGGACACCGCGTGGATCGCTTCTGGTCAGCGACACCTGGGGAAATTTCGGCGCGTTGCTCGGTGTCGCCTACGCCGAAAACGTCAACGAGCGTTCCGGCTTCCAATCCACCGGCGGATATAACTCGTCCGCACTCGCTTCACGCGCCTACGGCACTCCCGCGCCGCCACCGAATACGACGGGTCCGTTCCAGTTCCAATTGAATTACGACGACCCGCGGGCCAACCTCGGCGGGTTGACCCGGGAGCAGGTCGACAATGCCCTCCTGCCGCGCTTCTTCCGTGTCTACACATCGAACAACGAACGTGAGCGCGTCGGCACCGTCGCTTCGCTGCAATTCAAGAACGACCGTCTCGATGTCAGCCTCGACGGCATCTTCTCCGAACTGCAGGATCAGACCGACGAATTCACGTTCGGCGTGGCGGTGCGAAACTCCCGCACGGTGGCGGGAACGACCTCACCGCCCGGGCAAGGCACGAATTCCGGCCTGGTGCCCGTCGATGTGCACATCGACCAGAACAACAATCTATACGGCACGTTCGCGAATGCCGGCTATCTCGGCGAGAGCTTCTACCGCGATGCGCGGACCCGCTTCAATTACGGCATCCTGCGCGCCGCTTATGAAATCAGCGATAGCTTGAAGGTGTCGGCGCAAGCCAATGCCAGCGAGAGCAACGCGCGTTATTCGGAGAATCGTATTCTCTATAACATCTATGGCGTGCAGTCCACGTTCGACCCGATGGGCGACGTCACTTATCCGACCATCACCACGCCGGTGGATGTCACCGATCCGCGAAGCTACTCGGCTCCGGGCCTTGGCTTTGCACTCAATCGCGAGATAGATAAACAAGCGACGGGCCGCTTGCAACTGGATTGGTACGCGGGGGAGTGGGCCGGCGTGGATTGGTCGACGCTGGTCGGCGCAAGCCACGTCTCGACGAAGAAGCGAGTCCAGCGCCAGGACGGTAGCGCTGTCGCGGCGGCTCGCACACTTGGTACGGGCGGCACCTTCGCCACGCTCGACGTGTTCTCGTATATGAATCCTGGCATCCAGTACGGCACATTGAAGAACGGCGGCAACGCTGGCTATCCATCGCAGTTCGCGACGTTTCCGCGCAGCTTCGTCATGGACTTCCTGGATGCGAACGGTTCGAACGCAGCGGCGCCTGTCCGGCTCAATGCCGCGTTCGAAGCCGAAGAGGTCGTCAACTCCGGTTACTTCGAAATTCACGGTGACGCCGACATCGCCGGCCACGGCCTGCGTGGCAATGTCGGTGTGCGCTACGCGGATACGGAGACGATCATCGATAACTATTTCAGCGCCGGCAATGGCGCATTCGCGCCAGCCGAACTCAAGGGTGGCTACGACAACGTGCTTCCATCGTTGAGTCTCGCGTTCGACATCACCCCCGAACTCGTGGTCCGCGGCTCCGCGGGCAAGACGATTACGCGTGCGGCATTGGTGAACATCGCGAGCGGCACGAACGTGCCGAACATCTTCAATGGCGATATCACGGTGGGCAATCCGAACCTGGAGCCGCAGGTGTCGACCCAGTTCGATGGCGGCCTGGAATGGTATTTCGCGCCCGGCGGCCTGCTGAGCGGCGGTGTTTTCCAGAAGCGGCTCGAGGGTACCGCGACCGCGGTCATCGATCTCGTCACCTTGGGGTCCACCGGTCTTCCCGACAGCGCCTTCAACGCCAACTCGCTCGGCTTTCCGGGCGGGGACATTCCGGACAGTTTCCTGCTGCGGCGGACTACCTATATCAACCAGGGTGAGATCAAGCTCAAGGGCGTCGAGCTGGCCTACCAGCAGACGTTCAACTTCCTGCCGGCTCCGTTCGACGGGCTGGGCACGATATTGAGCTACACCAACATCGACACGCAGGGTAATGACTTCGTGACCACCGAAGGCAGGAGCATATCCGTTGCCCTGGTGCCGGAGACATCGTACAGCGTGACCGGCTACTACGAGAAAGGGCCGTTCGCGCTGCGGGCGTCGTACAACTATCGCGCGAAGAATGCCGTCACCAACGTCAACAACGGCAACGACCAGATCCCTTACTTCGCGGCGCTTGGTTTTCTGGATGGCACGATCAGCTATCGCTTCAGCGACGCGCTCGAACTACGTATCGATGCATTGAACTTGACCAACGAAGATACCTATACCTACTACGAGGACCCCGACCAGCGCAGCGGCAACGGTCGCGGCCGTCGCGATAATTCGTTCTTCAACGGCAGGACGTTCTCGTTCGGCATCCGCGGCGGATTTTGAAAGCAGGAGCAATCGATGACTTTTCGTGTGCTTGCAACGACCCTGCTGCTGGTTGCGTCGGCAGTCTCGCAGGCAGCGGCCGCCGAACCCGCTCATGAGCCGATCGACGCGGCGGTACGCCTCGCGGACTGGCAACTCGCGCGGATGGGGCAACCGGCGTCGGTATCGCGCAAGACAGACGAGACAGGTAAGCCGCGTGCATGGGAGCAAGCGGTTTTCTGGGTAGGCATGACTGCACTTGCGGATGCCGGCGGACCGCCGCGTATCAAGCAGGCGATCGTCGCTATGGGAAATGCCAACCGCTGGCTGCCCGGCGACAAGCCTTATTTCGCCGACGATCACGCGATCACGCAGTCTTATCTGTGGGCCGCATCGAACGGAGCGGGGGAGGCGGCGCGTGCTCCAACCCGTCGCGCCTTGGACAACGTGATCGGCAAACCGGCCGTGACGACGCTTGCCTTCTATGTCCCGCCGGAAGGCTATGGCGCAACCGAATGCCTGACCCGCTGGTGCTGGTGCGACGCCTTGTTCATGGCCCCTGCGGCTTTCATGGAACTGTCCCGGCAGACTGGAGACGATCGCTATCGGAATTTTGCGGTCAAGGAGTTCTGGGCCACCACCGACTTTCTCTTCGATCCCGTCGAGCACCTGTACTACCGTGACAGCCGTTTCTTCGAGCGGCGCGACGCGAAGGGCCGCAAGATGTTCTGGAGCCGCGGCAATGGCTGGGTTTTCGCAGGCATCCCGCGCATCGTTGCCGGCATGCCCAAGGACAGCGGCGAGCGCCGGAGAATGGAAGCTCTGTTCGTCGAGATGGCCACGCGATTGCGGGAACTGCAGAAGCCCGATGGCTATTGGCCGCCATCGCTGCTCGCCCCCGAGGATTCGCCGCCGGAGACTAGCGGCACGGCTTTCTATACTTATGGGATGGCGTGGGGAATCTCAGCCGGGCTGTTACCGCGCGATCAATATGAACCGGTCGTGCGGCGTGGTTGGGCGGCCCTCACGAAAGCGATCCAGCCCGACGGCCGGTTGGGATGGGTGCAGCAGGTGAGCGATCGGCCCGAGACGGTGGCGCCCGGTGACACTCAGTACTACGGTGTCGGCGCATTCCTGCTGGCGGCGACCGCTGTGGCCGAACTCGATAAATCTAAGCGCTGACGCGGGATCGTGGGAATGTCGCTGTTCGAGAAGACTTACTACGCTACTCATCCGGCGATGATGAGTGACGCATCCAACCAGGACCTGCGCGATCGCTATCTCGTCGGCGGCCTGTTCCGGGCCGGCGAGATCGTGCTTACGTATTCGCATGGTGAGCGCTTCATCATCGGCGGTGTAGTGCCTGGCGTGGCGCCGGTGGCGCTCCCGCGTCAGACGGAGCCCGCCAGTGCGGCCGGTCATCCACTGCTGGAACGGCGCGAACTGAGCGTGATCAACATCGGCATGGGCGAAGGGACGGTGACCGTCGATGGTGAGGTCGTCACTCTCGCCAAGCATGAGACGCTGTATGTGCCGATGGGATCGCAGGATGTCGTGTTCTCCGGGCAGGGTGCGCGGTTCTATCTTCTAAGCGTTCCGGCGCATGCTGCTTTTCCGTTGCGCAAGCTCACGCTGGCCGACACCAATCCGATGCAGCGGGGCAGCCTCGAAACTTCCAACGAACGGACGATCTATCAACTCATTCTGCCGCATACGTGTCGGAGCGCCTCGCTGTGCCTGGGACTCACCATCCTGGCGCCCGGTAATGTCTGGAACACGATGCCGCCGCATGTCCATGAGCGCCGGTCGGAGATCTATCTGTATTTCGACGTCGCAGACGATCAGCGCGTGTTTCACTTCATGGGCCAGCCGGACCAGCTGCGGCACATCGTCATGGGTAACGAAGATGCCGTGATTTCACCGCCGTGGTCGGTGCACATGGGCGCGGGCACGTGCAACTACAGCTTCGTGTGGGCGATGGCGGGCGAGAACCTGGATTACAACGACATGGATGTGCTGGATGTCTGCCAGCTGCGGTGACTGATCTTATTTCTTACCCCGCTCGTCAGTTTGCCCGCGTGGAGTGGTCGATGAGAGTATTTTCCTGCAGCCTGTCTTTCCTGGTTCTGTTCGCAGCGACCGCCTCCGCGCAGTTCACACCAACAGTCCCAATTCAACCGCAGGTCTCCGCAGAACGCCCCGACTGGGAAAACCCCGCCGTCTTCGCCATCGGCAAGGAACCGGCGCGCGCCACCGGCTTCCCGTTCGAAGATCGCGCCAAAGCCATCAACGCCGATGAATCAGCTTCCCGCTGGTTCCACTCGTTGGACGGTGAATGGAAATTCTCTTTCTCCCCGAACGTCACCAACGCGCCCGCCGATTTCTGGCGCGACGACTACGACGTGTCCCAATGGAAGTCGATACCCGTGCCGGCCGATTGGCAGGCCGAAGGCTACGATCAACCGCGCTTCAACAACATCACGTATCCCTTTCCCGCCAATCGTCCGCTGATTCCGAACGATACGAATCCGGTCGGATCCTACCGTCGCGAGTTCACGCTTCCCGACGGCTGGTCTTCACGGCGAGTCATCCTGCACATAGGCGCAGCAGGCTCCGCTTATTACGTCTGGGTGAACGGACACAAGCTCGGCTACAGCGAGGACTCGAAGCTACCCTCTGAGTTCGACCTGAGTCCGCACCTGCGTACCGGAGCCAACAACGTCTCCATCCAGATCTTTCGCTGGTCGGATGGTAGTTATCTGGAAGACCAGGATTTCTGGCGCGTCTGCGGCATCGAACGCAGCGTCTACCTGATTGCGAAACCTAAGACACACATGCGCGATGTATTCGCCCGCACCACGCTGGACAAAAGTTATCGCGACGGCGTGCTGTCATTGGATGTCGACATGATCGGCCCTGACGCCAGCCGCATCCGCGCCACCGTGCTGGACCAGGACCGTGCGCTGCTGACCCTCGAAGCGAAAATCGCCGGTGGCAGCAAGGCACGCAGAGCCACGCTCAAAGGCTCGGTGCCATCGGTGCGAACTTGGACTGCAGAGACGCCGCACCTCTACACGCTGCTCGTCGAGCACCTGGGCGTCAAGGGTGATCTCGTCGAGAGCACCGCCTATCGTGTCGGCTTTCGCACGGTCGAGATAAAGGACGGGCTCGTGAAAGTGAACGGCCGTCCGATCACCATCCGCGGGATCAACCGCCACGAGCACGACCCGCACACGTTCCACGTCATCTCGGAAGCGTCCATGCGCCGCGATATCGAACTGATGAAACAGCACAACATCAATGCCGTGCGCACTTCCCACTATCCCAACGATGAGCGCTGGTATGCGTTGGCGGATGAATACGGCCTGTATGTGCTCGATGAAGCAAACATCGAAAGCCATGCTTACATGGATCATGCGAACAAGAATCCGGCGCAGCGCGAGATATTCCAACTCGGCTTCGATCCGGCCTGGGAGTCCGCACACGTCTCCCGTGTCATGAACATGGTCGAGCGCGATAAGAACCATCCGTCGATCATTTTCTGGTCGCTCGGCAATGAGGCCGGCATCGGGCCCGCCTTCGAGAAAGCTGCGGCGGCAATCCGTCAACGCGACCCGACACGCCTGATTCACTATCTCGGCTGGGGTTCGCTGTACTGGGAGCACCAGCCTCTTGCCTATGTCGATGTGTACGCGCCGATGTACGACACCATCTGGCAGATGATCGATTGGGCCACCGATCCGACACGAACCCAGCCTCTGATCCAGTGCGAGTACTCGCACATGCAGGGCAACTCGGGCGGCAACTTCAAGGATTACTGGGACGTCATCTACAAGTATCCCAAGCTGCAGGGCGGCTACGTGTGGGACTGGGTCGAGCAGAGCACGATATTGAAGACCGCCGACGGTCGGAAGTTTTGGGGCATGGGCGGCGACTACGGTCCCAATCCCGGCGGCGACATCGAGTTCGGCGACGGCATCATGCAATCCGATCGCACGCCGAACCCGCAGGCGTACGAGTTGCAGAAGGTCTATTCGCCCATTGCCTTTGCGGCGGCAGATGCCGACAGCGGTTCGATCGAGGTCACCAATCGCCATGACTTCCTGGATCTTTCCGGGTTCAAGTTCGAGTGGGACATTCTCGAGAATGGCGTGGCGATTGCGCACGGCGATGTGCCTTCGATCTCCACAGCGGCTCGTGCAAGCGATGCGTTACGCCTGTCGCTGCCGCAGTTCGTCCGCAAACCAGGCGCCGAATACATTCTCAATATCCGCGCCCGTGCCCAGGCCGGTTCGATTCCGCTGGTGCCGGCAGGCTTCATCGTCGGTTGGGAACAGTTTGTTCTGCGGGGGTTGCCGGCAACTGCAGCGGCACGATCGGGAACTGCGAAGCTCGTGCAGAATGCTGCGAACATCACGCTTGCGGCAGGCGGCACCACGCTTGAAGTGAATCGACAGACCGGGCTCGTCACGCTTACGAAAGGTAATAGCGAGGTGCTGTCAGGCGGCTCGCCTAATTTCTACCGGGCGCCGACGGACAATGACCTTGCCGGCGGCATCGAAAAGACTCACGCGGTTTGGAAGACGGTGTCGGAGCAGCGGCAGACGCGTTCGGTGGCTGCTCGCGATCTGGCTCAAGACGGCGCGGAAGTCATCGTCGAGCATGCGCTCGGCGCCGGCATCGCGTCGTTTCGTACTACCTACCATGTATCTGGCGATGGTTCAGTGCATGTGAAGGCGGAGTTCACGCCGCTTCGATCCAGTCTCAACGATCCGCTGCGCATCGGGTTGGCGTATGCGATGCCGTCCTCGTTCACGCAGGTGCAGTGGTACGGGCGAGGGCCGCATGAGAGCTACCAGGATCGCAAGGCCGGCGCCGCCATCGGCTTGTGGCAAGGCGCGATCGCCGATCAGCACCACGATTTCCTGCGACCGCAGGAAACGGGCAACAAGGTGGACGTGCGTTGGATGGCGCTCAGCGGCAGCGGCGCACCGGCAGTTCGTGTCACTGGCGATGAGCTGCTGTCCGTCAATGTGCTCGCTTTTCCCTACTCGGACTTGTACCGCTTTCCGCCAGGGACGCGGAGGAGTTCTGACATCGTTCCGCGCGAGCATGTTTCTTTGCTGATCGATGCCGAGCAGGCAGGGCTCGGCGGTGACGATACCTGGAGCGAGAATACGAGGCCGCATGCGCAGTATCGTGTTCCGCTCGCGCCTCGCACTTTCTCGTTCCGGCTCGACTGATGGCGATCAGAACGAATATCCCACCGAGATGCCCAGTGCGTAGGGATTGATGTCTACGTTGCCCAGGGACGCGCTGTCGAGCCGCGCGTCGGTGGAGATACTCATCCAGCGCGCGTCTACGTTCAGGAACACTTGCTGCGCCAATTGGATATCGAGGCCGAGTTGCGCGGCTGGACCCACGGATGATTTCAGGTCCAGATCCTTGCCAGCCAGCGGGCCGCGCGTCTTCTCATCGAAGAACACGGTGTAGTTCAGTCCCGCGCCGATGTACGGACTCACTTTGCCGTGCGGGTTGAAGTGGTACTGCGCGCTGATCGTTGGCGGCAGCTGCTTCGTTTCGCCGACTTTGCCGACGCCCTTGAGTTCGATGTCGTGGCTGAAAGGCAGCGCACCCAGGATATCGAGGCTCCATTCGGGCGAGAACGTATAGATCGCGTCCAGTGTCATGCTGCTCGCGTCGCCCGCCGTGATGCCATTGCTGTTGCTGGACTTGGTCTGCAGTGTATGCCAGCCGATCTTCCCCGACCAGGTGCCGGGTTCGGCAGTCGGCGCCGCATTCGCAACTGTTGCCGTGAGGATGGTCATCATCGTCGCCGCCAGAATTCTCATGGTCTTCTCCCGTCCGCTTTCGCCTGTTGTGATGGCGTATTTATAGGCGCCGGCTCGGGAAAGCGCTCTGCGGACATCCCCTCAGTCTCTCCGTCCTTTCCCGTTTTGTACTTCTCCCGCAAGCGGACAGATAAGACACGCAAAAGAAAGCGCGCCACCGGTTCATAAACCGGCAGCGCGCGGAGGGGGAGGGCGCGATTACACTCGAAACGCCGGGCTGGTCGCGGTCACAGCCCGGCTCATCGTCCTGCTATCAGAACTCCTTCTTGAGCGTCAGATACCATTCTCGCGGCCGAGCCGGCTGCGCATCGGTCTGCGGAAAGCCAATCGCCTGGTAATCGAATGCGTTCAAGTAGTAGAACTTGTCGAACAGGTTCGTGACTCCCAGCGCCACCGTGAAGGCATTGGCGGTGTTGTCATATGCGATGCGGCCATTGACCACCGAACGCGCGGGCATCAGGTAGTTATATTTGGTCGAGGTGCCGCTGACGATCTGGCTGCCTTCATAGGTCCAATCCAGACGCGGCGTGATCGTACCGCCGATCGCTGCGGTGTCGAACTCATACTGAACGCCGGCATTGGCAGTCCAGGCTGGATTGTTCTGGCGCTTGTTGACGGTACGCGCGCTGATGTCAGGCGCGCGGAACTCAGACCAGCCCACCGAGCCATTGATGAGCATGGCGCCCAACGGGGTGATCGTGTATTCGAGTTCGACACCGCGCACATTCGCAGGCTGGTTGCGATAGTAGGTGCGACCGATGCAGAGGATGCCGGTATTGGTCGGCAGCGTCTGCGTGCTGCACAGAGTGGATCCCGGAGGACCGCCTGGCAGGGCAATCAACTGCTGGTTACCCGCCACCGGTTGATTGCTGGCATTGAGTGTGGCCTCGGCTCCGGTGATCGACGTCGGCCGGTTGGTGAAGTCGGTGTAGAAGACCGCCGAGTTCAGGCGCAGATAGCCGTCGAACAGGTCGAACTTGGCGCCCAGTTCATAAGCGACGTCGTCGTTGCCGTCGAACTGAGAGACTTGGCTCGGTTGCGCCGGGCGGGGATTGTAGCCGGGCAACGAATTGCCGGACGCTGCCGAGGCATAGAACAAGGTGGCGTAATTCAGCTGATAGTTGGCGCCGAGCTTCCAGCTGTATTTTTCCTGCTCCGGCACCACGAGGAACCTGATGTCGCTGGCGCTGGGGCTGGTATCGACCAGGTTGGTGAAGTTGACGATCTTTTTATCTTCCGAGTAGCGACCGCCGACCACGAAACTGAATTGCTCGCCGAAGGGCCGGATGGTGGCGTTGGCGAACACCGCCTTGCTGGTCGGATCGAACGTCGAATAGATCAAGCGCTGGGCGCCGGCGCTAGGCGAGATGACGGCCGCATGCTGCGTGCCCTGCGCATCGAAGTAGAAAGCGCCGCCCACCCAATCCATCAGCTTCGAGGTGCCGGAGAGCCGGACTTCCGTGGTCAGGTAATCGTTGCGGATGTCGTTGACCGTGTGCTCGATGACCAGCGGCGTGCCGTCGGTGTCGAAGGCGTGCACTTCCTGCAGGCTGCGATAACCGACGACCGCGGTGAGATCGATGTCGTTGCCGAGATCCCAGGCGAGCTTGCCGGAAGCGCCCCAGCTGGTGAGATCGATGTGCGGCGAGAGGTTGTAGCCGCCGCGCGTGGGTCGGCCATTGACCACGGTGCCGTTGTAGTAGGTGTTGCCCGGAATCACGGTGCCCGCGGGAATCCGATCCGCATAGGTGACATACGTCGTGTACGGGTCGCCGGTGACGAAGCGGTTGTCCACCGTCAGCCCGTAGTAGGCGGCCTCGCTCTTCACGTTGCTGTTGGCGCGAGTGGGGTCGACGTCGACCACCGTGTCGGCAGCGTTCTCGGAGAGGTCGCGGATGTAGTCGGTGTTCAAGGTGATCTTCACATCCGACGTGGGCTTCCACAGGAAGCTGACGCGTCCGGCAGTGACGTCTTCACCGCCCAGTCGTCCAACCTCGCAGCTGCTAGGCTTGTAGTTGGGTGAGCTGGTGACCAGCGGATCGTTTGAGGGATAAGAGCCGGCCAGTTGCGGTGTGCCGCGACGGTTCATTTCGCAGGTGAAGTCGAGGCGTTTCTGATAACCCTCGCGCTGTTTGGAGAGGCCGGACACCATCACTGCCGCGTTCTCGCCCAACGGCAGATTGAGGCCGGCGCGCACATCGCGGCGGTTCCAGGAACCGGCTGTGACTTCGGCATAGCCTGTGGTTTCTGCGGTCGAGGGCTGCTTGCCCACGATGTTGACTGCGCCCGCCAGCGAGTTGCGGCCGAACAGCGTGCCCTGCGGCCCGCGCAGCACTTCGATGTGGTCGACGTCGAGCAGGTCGAAATTGGCGCCGAGCAGGAGCGGGTAGTAAACGTCGTCGATGTAGTAGGCCACCGCCGCTTCGCCGCCGAGGCTGGTGTCGCCTGAGCCGATGCCGCGAATGAAAGAGGAGACGCCGGGGCCGAAGGCGCCCTGCACGCGACGGAACTGGGCATTGGGGACGACCGAGGTCAAGTCCGCCACGCTGGTGATGCCGCGCTGGCCGAGTGCTTCGGCGGTGACGGCGGTGATGGCGATCGGCGTGTCCTGGAGGTTGGTCGCCTGGCGCGTGGCAGTGACGACGATGTCCTCGATGACGCTTTTACCCTGGCCTTCAGGCTTCGGGGCGTCGCTTGCCGCGCCCGTGGTCTGTGCCTGGGCCTGGATGGCGGTGGCCAGCATGACCAGCGTCGATACCGACGTGAATAACGTTCTACCGCGCATTGACATCGCTAACCCCTTTCTTTTCCTGGTTTTATTGAGCACGTTGCTGTTTCCCCTGACCGATGATGAAGCGTTGCGACGGCCCCGCGCGCGCATGCCGGAGCCATCCAGGCTGCTGGCGCGCAACGCAATCGCCACGAATGGATTGCGTGTTGTCGCCCCCATTGACATCACATCACGCGCGCGGCGGCGCGACTTTCATGTAGCGGTAGCTGGGAGGGACCAGGAAGGAAGTTCTTGGTGATTTCGTCTTAATGATTGTGGCCCGATTGGGATCGGGCGTGCATCGGGGATGACCCGATGGGTCGCCTCGGGGTGCAGGCTTGAGTGCGGGGTTTTGACGGACAGGCGCCAGATTTTCCGCGGGGAGAAAGTGTGCGTCTTTACTTCTCCACTCCCCCGGAACCGGGAGAGTGGAGAGCCATGATCGCAGTCAGGCTGTTATCGCCCCTCGATCGATATCGCGCTGATGATCGGATTCTTCACCCGGTGGCGCAGCACGATGTTGAGTCGTCCGTCGCTGACCTTGACGTTGAAGCCCGCGGTCGTGGGCCTGTTGAGTTCCCGCGCAACGGCGAAGACGTCGTAGGCGATACGCTGCGTGCCTTCGACGTCTATGTCGAAAGTCCTCGCACCGACATACGCAGTCTTGGCATTGGTTTCCATGAAGTCGAGCGTGACGAAGTAGTCGCCGTTCGGCACGGCGTAACTGTATTCCAGCTCGGGGGCGGGCGTGTCATCCCAACGCATGCTCTGGTACAGCAGGTCGTCGGTAGTATCCGGAACCGGTGCGGTGGAGACGCTGGTCTCACCTGTATTGAACCCATTATCCGCGGCCCAGAACGTTCCATGGCTGTCGGTGAAATCGCCGCCACCGGCGTTGGTGCGGATGATCGTACCGGCACTGCCGCCGCTGCCCAGCGGAACGATTTCGATCGCGCTGACGATAGGATTCTTCGCCACGTGACGGAAGCGGATGTCGATCTTGCCATCGGTGACATTGACGGTCGTGGTCTTGATCACTGCCTCGTTGAGACTGCGGGCCTCGGCATAGATATCGACATTGCCGAACTGCTGCACGCCTTCGATGTCGACATTGAACACCCGCGCACCGACGTAAGCCGTCTTGGAGTTGCTTTCGTTGAAGTACAGGTTCACGAGGTAGCTGCCGTTCGCCGCAGGGAGGCTGTACTGCAACTCGGCTCCCGTCGGTTCGTCCCAGCGAACGCTCTGGTACAGCGCGTCGTCTTCGGTCTCCGCGATAGGCCCGGATGACGTGCTTGTCTCGCCGGTGTTGAAGCCGGTGTCCGCCGCCCACAGTTGGCCTTTGCTGTCCGTAAAGGCGCCACCGCCGGCGTTGATGCGGATTGCCGCGGTGTCGCCCACTGCGAGTTCGCGCAAGAACACATCTTCGGCAGCGTTGGTGTCGCTTTCCACCAGGTTGGTCGCCGCGGATGTGAAGACGACGCGGCGTCCATCGCCGCTGATGGCAGGAGAGTGGCTGCCCATGTTTCCCGACTCGCCGGCGCTGTTCGCACTGGCGCGGGCTGTCACATGCAGTTGGCGATCTCTGACGAACACCGATCCCACGCAGTTGCAGCCGGTCAGCAATGAATCTTCGTCGGAATGAAATGCGACATACCTGCCATTGGCGCTGATGCTGGGTTGATCCGTCTTCCACAGCGTCGCGCCGTTGGGACCGATGCTGATAGTCTCCGTGGTGCTTGCGACGAGGTCGCGCAGGAACACGTAGCGACCGGGAAGTACGTTCGCGTCCAGCAGGTTGGCGGCGCTCGACTGGAATGCGACGAAATGCCCGTCGGCGCTGATCGAAGCGCCGCCGCTGTCGCCGATTGCCTCTGCCCCTGTCTTGGTGACACTCACGCGCATGGTCGTATCGTTGGAACGGTTACGCACGAAAACATCTCGCGTGCCGTTGTTATCGCCGGTCACCAGGTTGGTGGCCTGCGACTCGAAGGCGACATACATGCCATCGGCGCTGATCGACGGATTCAAGCTCGAGCCATTGGCCTGCACGCCGTACGTGGTCACGCTGACGCGTTCTGTCGTTCCCAGCTGCCTGTCCCGCACGAAGATGTCGACGACGTTGTTGCTGTCGCCGCTCACCAGGTTGGTTGCTTGCGAGGTAAAGGCAACGAACCGGCCATCGGCGCTGATGGACGACTGGCTGCTGGCAGCATCGCCAATGCCGCCGCTGTCGTTGACGCTGACGAGTTCGCTGCCGCTGCCGTTGAAGTCGTGTACGAAGATGTCAGTCGCGCCGTTGGTGTCGTTCACTGCAAGAAGCGCTGAGTTCGAAGTGAAGGCGACATAGCGGCCGTCGCCGCTGATCGCCGGCTCGTAGCTGTAGTCATTGCTAAGAGCCGTGTTGGAGCTACCCACGCTCGCTGGCTGGGTGGTGCCAGTCAGCGTGTCACGACGAAATACGTTTAGGTGGGAACTGCTGTCCCCAGCGGATAGGCGCGCATCTGAAGTAAATACGGCATACCTGCCGTCGGTACTCAGGCTCTTGTCGATGCGTGAAGCGGCGGATGCCCTGACGGGAGTGCCGTTCGGGATGACTTGCGATGTCGGTTGCAGCCGATCCCTGAGATAAATCCCGGGAATTACGACATAGCGACCGTCCGCGCTGATCGAAGACGAGCCGTCGTCATGCGAACCGCCGCCGCCCAGCTCGGAAGCGCGCGTAGTGGTTCCGGAAATGCGATCGCGCACGAAAACGTGGAAGGCACGGTTACTGGCCTGCGGCGTCAGGTTGGTGGAGTTCGAATAGAACGTCACATAGCGACCGCTGGCGCTGATCGAGGGAGAAAAGCTGCCGAACTCGGCGAACGTGCCATCCTCAACGTCGTTGGCGGGCTCTCCGGCATTGTTGACGCTCGCCCGTTCCGTAACGTTCAGTAGCCGATCGCGAACGAAGATCTGCTCATACTTACCGGTATCGCCAGGCACCAGGCCGCTCGGATACGCGGTGAACGTAACGTAGCGTCCATCGTCGCTCATATCGGCGCCGTACGAAGGAAGTACCGACTGGGTGCCGGTCGTCCCTACGTTCACCCGCTGGGTCGTGCCTGCCTGGCGGTCGCGGACGAATATGTCATTCACACCGTTGGTGTCCCCCGGCACCAGGTTCGCTGCGTCCGAGCCAAACGCCACATACCGGCCGTCGGCACTGATCGCGTAGCTCCCGGAACCACCGTTGCCTTGAGCACCGCCGGCGCCCAGGCTGACACGCTCGGTGGTGCCATTGACGCGATCCCGCAAGAATACGTCGTATGTCTGGTTCGTGTCGCCCGTGATCAGGTTCGAAGCAATGGAGGTGAAGATGACATACCGGCCATTGGCGCTGATCGAACCGCTGAGGCTGTCCGCGTTGCTCTGGTTTCCCGTAGCGCCGATGCTGACTCTCTCGGTCTGGCCGGTCACTCGGTCTCGAACGAACAGATCCACGGCAGCGTTCGTGTCTCCCGGCACGAGGTTATCGGCGTAAGACAGGAAGCTGACGAAGCGGCCGTCTGCACTGATAGAGGCAGCATTGCTGGGCGCATTGCCCTGTGCTCCTGTGCTGCCGACGCTGACCCTTTCCGTCCTGCCGCTCTGCCGGTCGTAAACGAAGACATCCGACCTGTCATTGGTGTCATCGGGGACGAGGTGCGCCCCTGTGGATGTGTAGGCGATGTAGCGGCCGTCGTCAGTGATTCTCGGCTCCGTAGCTTGTCCGGGGTCGTTGTAGTAATTCTCCAGCCCGACATTGACGAGTTCGGTGGTGCCGGGAGCTGCGTTGGCGAGCTGTGCCGACAGTATGGCCAGTACGGCCAGCATCGATAATTTCAACTTGCTCATGTTCAGCGACTCTCCACGCTCGTGCCCTGGAAGGTCACGATTTCCTTGGTCGCGCGGTCGACCGCCTCGATGCGTAATTTCACTTCGGTGAGCGAGAGGTCCGGTAACGGAGCCACCAGGCAATCATATGTCCACACCACTGCGTCCTGGTCGCCCGCGCCCAGCGATCGCAGGCGTGCCGGAGCGCATCCCTTCGTCAA
>JBEVKB010000141.1:0-13849 GCA_040509875.1 Steroidobacteraceae bacterium
AGTCAGCACCGCGTAAGCAATGCAGGCGAGACTGAAGACATCATCGCGCGGATCGGCGAGATTGCCAGTGAGAATCTGCGGGCTGGCGTACGGCGGCGTCGCCGCGAAGCTACGCGCCGAAACGGCGATGGCATCGCCTATGGTTTCCGCCGCGGCCGAACCGAAATCCACGAGCTTGATCGCAAATCCCGGCGTGACCAATACGTTGCTCGGCTTCAGGTCGCCGTGAACGATGCCGCGGCTATGCGCATACGAGACGGCTTCACAGCAGCCGGTGATGATCTGCATTGCTTCCGCGTCGGTACCGCCGCCTTTCATCCATTGGGTGATGGTCTGGCCGTCGATCAATTCGAGCGTCATGAACCACAGGTTGTCATCGCAGTCGAGATCGAAGACCCGGGCGATGCCGCTGTGAGTCAGCGCTTGCATCTGGCGGAACTCGCGGCGCATCCGCATGAGCGCGTACTGGTTGCCGCGCAACTGTGGACGCAGGACTTTCAACGCTACGCGGGCACCTGCTTCGCCGGCATCCCGGTGCCGGTCGATTGCCTGGAACACCATCGAATTCCCGCCGATGCCGACGACATGTTCGATGACGTAGCGCTCGCGCAGGACTGTGCCCGTCTCCACCTCGCGAACGGTTGTAACGAGAGGTGTGGGGTTCGCTTTGACTTCCGTGGCTGCTACCGGCGACTCGGCCACTTCTTTGGCTGGCGGTGTCTGAGCTCGCGTGGCCGCCGCAACTTGTCCCGATTTCCGGCGCGCACTCAATGCAGCATGTCGCGACTGAACGTAGCGCAGCGGGATGCTGAGGTCGCTGCGGTCATCTGTTCCCGCGGCACGTACTGGGAGGTTTTCGCTGGGGTCGAGGTCAGCGGTAGCGACGTCGTCCCGCACTTCGAAGCTGACAGTGTCTTCCGGGTCGCGCGACAGGTTCGCAGCCGCAGCCAACACCTCGGCCGCGCCGCTTCCAGGCAGCCGACCGCCGGGTCGAGTTACACCGATGGGATAGCGGGACTGCAGAACCTTGGCTCCACGTAAGGAATCATGAACCGATGGCTTCGCACCACGACCAGGCCACGCAGCTGCAAAGCAGGGTAAAGGGATCTCACGCGACGCAGCAAGGAGAAGAATCCGTAGCGCACGCAGTGATGGTGAAAGAGTTACGCGTTCGAAAATGTTCCCGTCGATCCGCAAACGCGTTGGAACACTGACGCCAACCCGCGACGAAAGCTATGGAATTCCGGAATAAGTCAAAACGCTGCCGCTTTCCAGTGCAGCTCAATCCCAGAATGCGCGCAATTTGGCCGCGGCATCTACAGTCGCGATACGTTGTTGTGAGGGCTCGGTGGGGAGCGAAGCTACGAAGGGCCAAGAGCGGCTCTCAAAGCATTGCATCACTGCATTTGTCATAAAGCGGCTGCGCGCCCCATAGATATGAGTGTCGCCCGAGCGACTCTGTTGAGTGACGTAGTACTTCAGCGGCGCAATCAAGTGCAGATCGCGTTTCGCGCGCGTCATGGCGACGTATAGCAATCGCCGTTCCTCTTCCACCAGGTGCGGTTTGCCGGTCGCATGCTCGTTCGGAAAATTGCCATCCGCGACATTCAGTACATGGACGCAGTCCCATTCCTGTCCCTTCGACGAATGCACCGTGGACAGGATCAAGTAATCCTCATCGAGCATGGGGGTGCCCGCGACATCGCTGCTGACTTGCGGCGGATCGAGTGTGAGCTCGGTGATGAAGCGCT
The DNA here is from genome assembly GCA_040509875.1 of Steroidobacteraceae bacterium. GTDB lineage: Bacteria > Pseudomonadota > Gammaproteobacteria > Steroidobacterales > Steroidobacteraceae > Steroidobacter. The sequence continues at coordinate 1,752 of JBEVKB010000141.1, forward strand.
CGCGGCTGGGAAACTGCTGTGAGATCTTTTCGAGCTGATCGATATCGGCCGCTCGTACCTGCGGAGCGTCGTATAGGCGCTGCAGATGGGGATCGTACCAGCGACGTACCTGCTCCATCTGCCCCGCCCAGTCCGGCGCAACGCTCAGCGTGCGCACCAACTGAACCAGCGCCGGCCATTCCTGCGCCGCTGCGGCTGGGACCTGGTAGTCGGCCAATGTGTTCCAGTCGAAGCCACTGGCTTCGAATACTTTCACGCAACGATCAGCATTGGCGGGCCCGAAGCCGGGAAGCAATTGCAGTACCCGGAAGGCGGCGAGCCGATTGCGTGGATTGTCGATCCAGCGCAGCGTCGCGAGCATGTCTTTGACATGTGCGGCTTCCAGGAACTTCAAGCCGCCATACTTGGCGTAGGGAATATTCTTGCGGATCAGTTCGACCTCGAGCACATCGCTGTGATGCGAGCTGCGCATCAGAACCGCCTGGCGCCTCAACGCTGTGCCTTGTTCGCGCGCCAGCAGAATCTGTTCGACGATGTAGGCCGCCTGGGCTTGATCGTCCTGTACGGTGACGTACCACGGCAGGCGTTGCGAGCTCTGTTCGGAGCGCAACTGCTTCTGGTACTGGCGACTGCCCTCGCGCATTAGTGCATTGGCGGCATCGAGAATGGGCTGCACCGATCGATAATTCTGTTGCAAGGTGACGATGTGCGCGGGCGGTGAGAAGCGGGCGGGAAAGTTGAGAATGTTCTCGACCGTTGCAGCGCGGAACGAGTAGATGGCCTGGGCATCGTCGCCTACCACGCAGACCCCCGTGCCCGCGGGCTTCATTGCCAGCAGGATTTCCGATTGCAGCGTATTGGTGTCCTGGTACTCGTCGACCAGCACGTGGCTGAAACGCGCTCCGACCTCGGCGGCAAGCGCCGGTTCCTGGACCAGGATGTGCCAGTAGAGCAGCAGGTCGTCGTAGTCGAGCAGTTGCTGCGACTGTTTGGTCTCGACATATTTGCGGAACAGGCGCGTCAGCTCGTCGTGCCAGTCGACGCACCATGGAAAAGAGTCTTCGAGTGTTTTCGCCAGCGGTTGCCGGGTGTTGACGCGATGGGAATAGATGGCGAGACAAGTGTCCTTGCGCGGGAACCGCTTCTCCTTGCGCGACAGTCCCAGCTCCTGGCGCAAAACATCGAGCACGTCCGCGGCGTCACCTCGATCGAGGATGGAGAAGGCAGGATCGAGCGCCATCGTCGGAGCGAACTCCCGCAGCAGCCGGTTGCCGATCGAATGAAACGTGCCCGACCACATCAGGCGTGTGGCATTGGGATGAAAGCGTGCGCTCGAAGGATTGGCCCGCAGCGTCTCGGCAGCGATGCGCTCTGCGCGCCTGAGCATTTCCTGTGCGGCCCGCCGCGTAAATGTCAGCAGCAGAATGCTCGATGGCGCGACACCTTGCAGCAGCAGATACGCAACCCGATGCGCGAGCGTGTTCGTCTTGCCGGTGCCTGCACCGGCAATGATCAGCAACGGCCCGGCGTCGAAGCTGTTCCCCACCGCATCTCCGTACGTAGCCGCGCGTAATTGATCGGCGTTCAGTCGCTCACCGAAGCGTGACGGTGCGGTGTGTGTAATGGTCGATGCGTTCATGGCGCAATGATGACGCAGAACTGTATATAAAAACAGAAGCGCCTATTGTCATGCTCCCGCGCGGACGTACTTCCCGAACCAGTCGAGGTAGCGACGCTGTCGATCGCGCAGGTAACTGGGCTTGTTGAGCCCGTGATTCTGTCCTGGGTAGATGATCAGCTGCGTATCGATGCCGAGACTGCGCAAAGCCTGGTACATCTGTTCCGAGTTCAGCAGCGGCACGTTGAAATCGCGTTCGCCACACAGGAACAAGGTTGGCGTCGTGATCCGGTCGGCGTGCAGGAACGCATACGAATTGCGCAGGTACATGTCCGTATTTTTCCAGGGCGTACCCAGCTCCTGTTCGTATTCGCGAATGTACATGTCGGTCCCATAACCGGCGAGAACGTTGCCGATGGAGGCACCGCTGGCAGCTGCTTTGAAACGCTGATCCCGTGCGATGACTGCGTCGGTGAGAATGCCGCCATAGCTCCAACCGCCGACGACGAGTCGCTGTGGATCCGCAAAGCCGAGCTTCACCGCATGGTCGACGGCAGCGAGGACATCCTCGCTGTCCCTGTTGCCCCAGTCGGCGTAAATACCGGAAGCAAATTTCTCGCCGCGTCCCGAACTGCCGCGTGGATTGGCGCCCACCACCACGTAGCCCTGCGCCGCGAAAATCTGCCAGGCCGGCATGAACGTGTTGGCGAATTGCGAGACCGGTCCGCCATGAATCCATAGCAAGGTTGGATAACGCTTTCCCGTGACGTAATCAGCAGGAGTCACGATGAAACCGCCGATGTTCGTGCCATCCTTCGAAGCAAAGGAGATTTCCTGCACGGCTCCAAGCTTCGCGGCGGCAAGCCACTCATCGTTCTGATGCGACAACGGGCGACGTCGGTTGCGCTCGAGTGCGTAAACTTCTTCCGGCCGATCCACCGTGCTATCCAGAAGCACGATCCGACCGTCCGGGCCGATATCGTAGTCGTTCGTTTCGCGCCGGCCTGCCAGAAGGCGATCTACCTTGCCGCTCTTGAGGTTCAAGCGTGCGAGATGCTGATTACGATCGTCTTCGAGCAGGAAGTAGATCGACGCGCCATCGTCCGACCAGCGCGGCTCCAGCACGTTGCGATCGAGTGACGGCGTGACGATGCGTGCAGTGCCGCCGGCTGTCGGCACGATGGCGAGATGATGCGTCGAGTAGTAAATCAGTTTCGGATCGCCCGCGGCGACGAATGCGATCTCGCGGCCATCTGGCTTCCACAACGGACCGCTCATCCATTCTGAATCGCCGGCCTCGCCCTCGAACGTCGTAAGCAGGCGCGGCTGGCTGCCGGGATGCGCTGCCATGACATACAGTCCGAACTCGCTGGTTCGATCGGGATCGGGACCGCGCTTGCTGACGAATGCGATCTGGCTGCCGTCGGGTGACCACGCGGGCAACGCTTCGTCGAAGTTTCCGGGCGTCAGGATCGCCGCCTTGTGCGTGTCCATCTCGAACACATACAGATGCTGGCGTCGGTTGCCGAGATAGTCGCTCTCGTCTTCCTTGAAATAGTAGCGATCGATGACGATGGGTGGCGGTGTCTTGTCCTTGTCGGCAGCGGTCGTCTCTGGATCTTCATCCGCTACGATCAGTGCGATCCGCTTGCCATCGGGCGACCAGTCGTAGTCGACGACATCGCCATTGAACCCGCTGAGTATCTTCGCTTCGCCGCCCACCCGGCTCAGTAGCCACAGCTGCGTCGGTCCATCCTCTTTGCCGCGCGATGACAGGAAGGCGAGCGACTGGCCGTCGGGACTCCAGCGCGGCGTATGCTCGCTCTCGTTGGAATTGGTGAGCTGCACGTTGCGCTTGCCATCCCAGCTCGCCATCCACAGGTGCGCGAACTTCTTGTCCCGGGCATAGTCACTGGTAGTTACGGTGTAGGCCACCCAGTCGCCGTCCGGAGATATCTGCGGATCTGCGACTCCACGGACAGAGGTTATGTCGTCAGCTTCTAGCAGGCGGGCAGCCGCGCAGGTGCCGACCATCGGCAATGTGAGCATGATGGCGGCGAGGAGATTGCGCATTCGAAAGATCCTTGGGAGCGATTCCGGCTTAGGTTCTTTCTGAATCTTACCCTGTCTCCCCCGGCGACCGGAGCGGCGAGCGGTGTTGAACGACGCCGGCCGGAACAGAAAGGAGAATGGCGCGTTCACCCGTCAGGTCGGAAATGCTGGAGTATCCCCGAAGTGAAATTTCTCGTCTGGATCGGCGCCGCGATGGTGATCTGCTGGGGCGTGCTGTGGCTCGGCATCAAGATGGCCGTCGGCGCGGTACACGTACTACTGTTACTGGGCATCGTGCTGATCGCCTGGGGCCTGCTGCACAAGGGCAGCGCGTCTACATAACGGTCGGCGCAGCGGTCGACGGGTGATGAAAGCGTTGCCGCCGGACCTTCCCGATACGGTACTTCAGGCGCAGCAACACGCCGCTGCCAGTGGCCTGATCTACGTAACGGATGCCGAGCCCGGCTTCTACAGACTCAGGCGCGGTAAGAGCTTCCAGTTCATCGACGCGGACAAGCAGCGCGTTACCCAGACACCCATACTCGATCGCATCCGCAAGCTCGCGATTCCGCCCGCTTATACCGATGTCTGGGTCTGCCGCCATGAGCGCGGCCACCTGCAGGCCACCGGTCGCGATGCGCGACGTCGCAAACAATACCGGTATCACGCCCGCTGGCGCTCGACTCGCGACGATGGCAAGTTCTCACGCATGGTGGAGTTCGGCACTCACTTGCCCCGGCTACGGCGGCGACTGAAGCGGGACCTGGCGTTGCCGGGCCTGCCCAAAGAGAAAGTGCTCGCCGTCGTCGTCACGTTGCTGGATGAGACCCTGATCCGCATCGGCAACGAAGAGTACGCACGCACCAATCGCTCTTACGGACTGACGACACTTCGCGATCATCACGTAAAATTCCTGCGTGACGGTCGCGCTTCGTTCTGCTTTCGCGGCAAGAGCGGCCGCGAACACGAAGTCGTTCTCGACGATCGCCGCCTCGCGCGCATCATCCGCAAATGCCAGAACATTCCGGGGCAGCAACTGTTTCAATATCTCGATGACGATGGCAAACGCCAGCCTATCGACTCGGGCATGGTCAACGAATATCTGCGCGACGCGATGGGCAGCAGCGGCGAAGGCTTCACGGCGAAAGACTTTCGCACTTGGGGCGGCACCTTGCGCGCCATCGGATTCCTCTCCTGCCAGGCAAGAAAAGATCCTCTGAGCGAACGCGCCTTCAATCAATGTGTCGCCGCTACTGCCCGCGATGTCGCCGATGCGCTCGGCAATACGCCGGCCGTCTGTCGCAAGTCCTATATCAATCCAGTGGTATTTGCCGCGTGGCGCACCGGTGCGCTCGGTGAGCTGATGCCCAAAAGCAACGTGGCGCCCAAGCGTCGCGAAAAACTCGCCTTGCAACTGTTGCGCGCCCAGGCGGCGAAAACCGCGCCTGCTCGCTCTCGTTCTCGCTGACTGCGACTGCAATCCCCCGCCGCACGCGCTGGTTTGCGAACGCTTGCGCCTTCACGCAAGATGCTCGCGGTTTCGTGGCGGCCTTACATACGATCTCATGCAGGAGCATTGCGGGCATGCCGGCGCAGCAGGAGCCTTTCTCGAATATTGAGACCTGGGTGTTTGCAGTCGTCGGCACGGCGCTGCTCGGTAGCATGACTTCCGGTGTCGAGGGATGGGCGGTCAGTGCGCTGCTCGGTGTGCTCAGCGCTCAAGTCCTGCAATTGCGCAGTCGCGCGAGCGGGCTCGAGAAGAAAATTCAGGCATTGCAGACTGCATTGGCAAATGCCGCGCAAGCGGTAGCGCCAGTCCGCGGCCCCGTCGTCGATGCAGCCCCGACGATGCCGCAATTGGCCGTGCCTTCGGTTCATCCGCAACCGCAATCCCGACCACGCAAACCCCCGCCGCCAAACGCGTTCGACAATCTGATTTCCGCAGCCATCGACTGGCTGAAGCGTGGCAATCCGGTCGCTCGCATCGGTATCGTCATTCTATTTTTCGGCGGCGCTTTTCTCGCCAAGTACGCTGCCGAGAACAGCCTGTTTCCGATCGAGTTGCGCTTCGTCGCAATTGCGCTCGGCGCGATTGCGTTGCTGATCGTCGGCTGGCGCTTGCGTGAACGGCAAGCTGTTTACGCGCAGCTGTTACAAGGCGGCGGCATCGCTGGCTTGTATCTCACGGTGTACGCCGCGACGAGTATATTTAAACTTCTGCCGTTCACGCTCGCACTCGCTTTGTTGATTACCATCGCAGTCGCCTCAGCGATTCTCGCTGTGACACAAAACGCCCTATCGCTCGCGGTCATCGCGACGGCGGGCGGCTTTATAGCCCCCATCCTCGTGTCGAGCGGCAGCTCCAATCATGTCGCACTGTTCACGTACTACGCGGTGCTGAATCTCGGCGTGTTCGCTGTCGCATGGTTCCGCACCTGGCGCCCGCTCAACGTGCTGGGCTTCCTGTTTACGTTCACGATCACCGGACTGTGGCGCGTCCACGGTTACGAGTCCGCGGACCTGGTGACGGCGGATGGTTTTCTGGTGCTGTTCTTCTTGATGTACGTCGCGGTCTCGATACTCAATTGCGTGCGCCAGCCGCCGGACCTGAAAGGCTACGTGTCGGGCTCGCTCGTATTCGGATTGCCCATCGTCGCCTTCACGCTGCATGCCACGCTGATCACGCAAATCTCCCATGGCCTGGCGTGGAGTGCATTCATTCTGGCCGCGTTCTATATCGCGTTGGCATGGGCGCTATTTCTATGCCGCCGCGAGAGTCTGAGTCTGCTGGTCGAGGCATTCGCCGCACTCGGAGTGATCTTTGCGAGTCTTGCCGTTCCGCTCGCTTTCGACACACAGACGACGGCAACGATGTGGGCGGTGGAGGGCGCAGGGCTGATATGGCTCGGCGTGCGGCAGGATAGGCGCTTGGCACGTGGCTTCGGTGCGCTGTTACAGCTCGCAGCGACTATGAGCTATCTGAGCGGCCTGGGACAACACGCGCATGCGTTCCTTAACAGTACGTACCTGGGTGCAGTGTTGTTGACGCTATCGACAGTGCTCAGCGGTTACTGCCTGTTTCGAAATCGCGCACGCCAGGCGTCCTATGAAAGGAATGCAGACTTCGTATTCACGCTGGTCGGAGTGACGTGTTGGTTGTTCGCAGGACTGCATGAGATCGGGCGGTTCGATGCAGCCTCGCTAGGCGGCGCATTGATTTATGCCGGCGTAACGAGCAGCGTGCTGTCTCTCGTCGGCGCGAAACTGCATTGGCCCCTGCCGCAGCGAATAGCGCTGTGCTTGCCGGCGCTGGGCATGATGTCGGCGCTGGCCTATGCGACGTTGCATTCGCATCCGTTCTTCGCATGGGGCGCTGCCGGCTGGATAGTCATTCTTGCAGTTCATTACTGGATGCTGTGGCGAGTCGATGCAGCCAGCAAAAAATCATCTGCCAGCGAATGGCTGCATGCCTTTGCCTGCTGGGCAATCGCGTTGGTGATTGCATGGGAAGTGAGTTGGCGTGTCGATCTCCATGCGGGTGGAGTCTGGCCTTCTCTTGCGTGGGGCCTGGCGCCAGCGCTGCTGCTCGCGTGGTTCGCACGTCGCACTCCGCAACCATCATGGCCACTCGCAAAGTTTACCGACGCCTATCGTATGCGCGGTGCATTGCCTTTGGCGGTTGCAACGCTTGCCTGGATTGTCTGCATCAACCTGACCAGCGACGGCGATCCGCAACGGCTGCCCTACCTGCCCTTGCTGAATCCGCTCGATGTGAGTGTTGGCATATGCATCGCTGCGCTTGGATCGTGGTGGACTTCATTGACTGCAGATCAACGTGGCCGCGCCTGGCCGGCGAGCGACAAAGCACTTTTCGGTGGCGTCGCCGCGGTAATTTTTCTCTGGCTCAACGCTGCATTACTGCGAGCTTTACATTACATCTGGAATACGCCGCTAGATGTGGAAGGTATGGCGAACGACACGTTGGTGCAGGCCTCGCTGTCGGTGTTCTGGGGGCTGCTTGGCTTTACAGCCATGACCACGGCTGCCAAACGACGCTGGCGCTATGTCTGGATCGCCGGCGGCGTGCTGATGCTGGTCGTGGTGGCGAAACTGTTTCTGGTCGACCTGTCGAGCATCGGTACGCTCGCACGCATCACATCGTTCCTGAGCGTAGGCGTCCTCCTGCTCGTTACAGGCTACCTGGCGCCGTTGCCGCCCCGTCGGGATGACCTGTCCGCAAAATAGCGTCGAAACGGGCCGTATATGGCAATCTAGCCGGCCAGCGCCCTAGAATGACCGCCTTCTAGCGGCGGTTTCCCGATATGCGTTTTCCAGATTCCTTCGATGTCATCGTGATTGGCGGCGGCCACGCCGGCACCGAGGCCGCATTGGCGGCCGCCCGGATGGGCGTGCGAACCCTGTTGCTGACTCAGAACATCGAAACGCTCGGGCAGATGAGCTGCAACCCGGCCATCGGCGGTATCGGCAAAGGCCACCTGGTAAAAGAGATCGATGCACTTGGCGGCGCGATGGCGCGAGCGGCGGATCTTGGCGGCATCCAGTTTCGTACCCTCAATGCCAGCAAAGGCCTGGCAGTGCGGGCAACGCGCGCGCAGGCGGATCGGCTGTTGTACAAGCAGGCAATTCGTTCGATGCTCGAAAATCAGCCGAATCTCACGCTGTTCCAGCAGGAAGCGGCGGATTTTCTGATCGAACGCGAGCGCATCCAGGGTGTCGTGACCCAGACAGGCATAGAGTTGCGCGCTCGCTGTGTGGTGCTCACCGTGGGTACTTTCCTGGGCGGCAAGATTCATGTCGGCCTGACCAATCACCAGGGCGGTCGTGCCGGCGATCCTCCATCCAACCGGCTTGCCGAGAAACTGCGTGCCCTGCCGTTTCGCGTCGGTCGCCTCAAGACCGGCACGCCACCGCGCATCGACGGTCGTAGCATCAACTATGAAGGGCTGGCAGTTCAGCACGGCGACGAACCGGCGCCGGTGTTTTCGTATCTCGGCCGACGTAGCGATCATCCGCGGCAAGTCCCCTGCTTCATTACGAACACGAATGCACGAACTCACGACATCATTCGTGCCGGCTGCGATCGTTCGCCGATGTTCACTGGCGTCATCGAAGGCGTAGGTCCGCGCTACTGTCCGTCCGTGGAAGACAAGGTGCATCGCTTCGCCGACAAGAACTCGCATCAGATCTTCATCGAGCCGGAAGGACTCACCACGCACGAGATCTATCCCAACGGCATTTCCACCAGCTTGCCGTTCGATGTGCAGTTCGAGTTCGTGCGCTCCATCGCTGGGTTCGAGAACGCGCACATCACGCGTCCCGGTTACGCCATCGAATACGACTATTTCGATCCGCGCGACCTGCATTCGAGTCTGGAGACCAAGTTCATCGGCGGATTGTTTTTCGCCGGCCAGATCAACGGCACTACCGGCTACGAAGAGGCCGCGGCGCAGGGAATTCTCGCAGGCATCAACGCAGCGCTGCAGGTGCAGGACAAGGCTTCATGGTCACCACGCCGCGATGAGGCATACATCGGCGTGCTCGTCGACGATCTCATTACTCGCGGCACCACCGAGCCGTATCGCATGTTCACGAGTCGCGCCGAGTATCGATTGCTGCTGCGTGAAGACAATGCCGATCTGCGCCTGACGACACAGGCTCGCGAGCTGGGGCTCATCGACGATGCGCGCTGGTCATTCTTCGAATCGAAGCGTGCGGCGGTCGATGCTGAGGTCGTGCGTCTGGAGCGAGCGGTCGTGCACCCTCATCATCTGGGCAGCGAGCAGGCAGAAGTGTTGCTGGGTACGCAGCTGTTGCGCGAGGCTCATGCATTCGACTTGTTGCGACGGCCGGAGGTCTCTTGGTCGGCGCTGACGGCGATCGAGCATGTTGGGTTGCCGGACTGGATGACGTCGGACGCTGACGAGCGATTGCTCGAGCAGGTGCAGCTGCAGGTCGAAGTACAGGCCAAGTACACCGGCTACATCGATCGCCAGCAACTGGAGATCGATCGTCAGCGGCGACAGGAAGAGCTGCCGGTGCCGCTCGATATCGACTATGCGGCGGTTCGCGGCCTGTCCAACGAAGTGCGGCAGCGGCTTGCGAGTGTGCGGCCCGAGACAGTCGGCCAGGCATCGCGGGTACCTGGTGTCACTCCCGCGGCAATCTCTTTGTTGCTGGTGCATCTCAAACGTCACGCCAGCGCGGCGGCACGGCTTGCTGTTTAGTCCGGCTATACAGTCAGGGTCGGGCTGATGCCCGGAGCGCGCATACTTCGCCGCATCGCGCTCGTTTGTCGAATACCTTCGCGATGGGCGTCACAGCTCGAGCTTGCCGGAATGTCCGCGTCCGCCGACGGGTCGGGTGCGAGTGCCGATGGCCGTCACAGGCTGTGAATTCCTTCCTCGTTTCCTACCTGCGCCGCGGAGTACGCTGCGCGCTGGTTCGCTCGAGCTTTCCTGGTCGCTACTCTTTCGGTCCGAAGCAACATGATCTGGTTTCTTCTTTTTGCCGCCACTGTGTTCGGGCTCTATTTCTGGCGCGGCTATGTGCAGCGTCAGCGTGAGCTAAATAGTCCGTTGGCCGGACATCGGTCGGGTCACAGCCACATCGGACAGGTGGTGGTGCTCGAACACGCGCTGGAGAACGGCACGGGACGCATTCGCCTGGGCAATCGCGAGTGGCCGGTGCGCGGTCCTAATCTTCCCGCTGGCGCCAAGGCGCGCGTGACCGGGGTCGACGGCACCATCCTTCTAGTGGATCGCGTCGCAGCTTAACTACTGCTGCAGCCCTGCTCGCGCCGGGCTCTCTCGCCGCTCTGCTGCCATAAGGTTTCGGCTTCCGCCTTCGCCTGTTCGTTCAGCTTGGCATCCTGCGATTTCTCCAACGCCTGGATGGACTGATCGAAGGCCACGCTCGCACTGACATAAGCGTCGCCGCCGCAACCCGCTTCGTTCAGACGATCGCCGAAATACTGCCACGACAACATCTGCACCCGCGTCATGCGACGCGCCCAAGGCATCCGCACGATCGATAGAAAAGCGGTGGGCTCGCCATCGCGGGCGGCATCGAGCCCGAAGGCCTGCGCCGTCGCTGCATCCGCAGGATGTCCATCGCAGCCCAGTGCCATGCAATTGGCGAGATCGATTTTTGCTTTCGGCATGGTGCGCCCCGCCTGTTTGAGCAGCAGGCGTATCGACGCGACGTTCTCGGTGGTTTCGCCTCGTTGCACGGCCATCAGGCGGCTCGTCGCCAGCGTGTAGACCGCCGGCGCGAAATTCTTATCGACTGCCGACTGCAGCAACGCTTCGCGCTGTTTCGGATCGCGCACGAACTGCGCCAGCTCCGTTGCACTCGCAGGATCGCCGCCATCGGCCGCGGCGCGCAGGCGCGACTCGATTGCACTGAAATCGAATTGCGCTTTGCCGCAGCTGGCGCGAGCACGTTCGCGATACTTCTCTTCCGCGATCAACACACCCGCGGCACGACCCGCACGATCGCTCGATAAAGTCGCAGGCAGACTCTTGATCTGCGCCTGCGTGTCGGCCGGTCGTGCATTGAACGTGCGGTTACACCAGTGCTGCAAGCGGACCAGCGCGATGTTCTCCGGAAGCTTGCCGTTGTTGGCCTGGCTGCTCAGTGTATTGACGGCGACATCAGCGTCGCCGCGGGCCAACGCATCGATCACTTCGTTGGAGATGATGAGCCCTGTGAAGTTGCGTCGATGCGAGACCCGCTGCAGCACCTGGTAGAACGCCGTTTCATCCGACGCAGCGATCGCTGCTCGCGCAGGTTCGGGCTGTGCTGCCGGTGCTGCAGGTTGCGGTTTGGGCGCCTCGATGCCGAGTGCGGCGCTCGCGACGCAAAGCATGCCAGCGCCCAGCCAGAGAATCCTCCGCCTCATGGATGGGCGCATGTGCAAGCTTCCGTCAAGGATTGGCGATGACCAGGTCGTATTCGATCTGGACGTTGCCGGTGAAATTCATCTGCCCGCTCTGATAGCTCTCCGATGCATCGCCAGCGCGTGCTGCCATGGCCTTCATCTGCATGGGCATAGGCGGCGCCACGAAACCCGAGCTCGCCGAAATAGTACGAGCCCCGCCCAGTTTGGCGCCCGCGGCTTTGGCGACTGCTTCTGCGTTCAGCTTGGCGTCTTCCACTGCCTTGGCCAGTGCTTCGCGTTCCAGCTCATGCCGCTTGCTCGAATCCAGGCGCGGATCGCCCATCTGGTTGACGCCCAGGTCGGTGGCGCGCTCCAGCAACTGACCGAGCTTCTCCAGGTCGTGCAGCTCCACCTCGACCTGACGCGAAACGAAGTAGCCGATGAGAGTGCGCTCGTTCGCCTGCGGGTTCCAGTTGTACTCCGGCTGGACGTTGATGCGCGTCGAGCGCACCAGCTTCGGGTCGATCT
>JBEVKB010000142.1:0-5126 GCA_040509875.1 Steroidobacteraceae bacterium
CGAGGGGCCCGAATTTCGGCAGCCGACCGCGAGCGCTTGCGAGTATCGGGTAGAGACACAGAACGCAGCCGCAACCCACGATGAGACCGGCTATGCAGAACACCGCGATCTGCTCGAGCCCCGGAAACGGCACAACCGCAAGCACCAGGTAACCTACCAACGTCGTCGTGAGGCCGAGCAGGATCGCAGGACTCACGTGATGCACGGCGGATGCCGGCGTCCAGTGTTCGGGATCCCGGAACCGATCAGCAAGAAAATGGATCGAGTAGTCGATGACGCTGCCGATGAGGCTCGAGCCGAACACCAGCGCGAGGATGTGGACTTCGCCGAAGACGAGATGCACGACGGTGTAGGCCGCGACGATGGCCAGCCCGAGCGTCATGACGCCGAGCAACAGCGGGCGTATCGATCCGAAGACCAGCAGCAGCAACAACACCACGGCGATCGATTCGATCGTGCCGAACGTCGTCACTTCATTCCTGGCGCGTATCGCAGCGGCACTCGCGTGCTGGATGGCGCCCGACCCAGCGATTTCCACCGGCGCATTCGTGGCGCGGCTCGCGGCGAGCCGCGCGCGTGCGATCGCGGGAATCACACGCTCCTGCGTCGCGGCGGCAAAGGGATGGCCTTCGTTCTCGGTGATCACCAGAACGAACTCGCGTCCGTCACGCTCCGCGACCAGCAGGTTGCCTTCCAGGCGCGTATTGCCAGCGACACCCGCAGTGGCGCGCAGATAGTCATTCGTGAATCCGAGCGGATCTTCGGCGAGACCCAGTGGCTGCAGCAGACCCGCCGGCGTGTATGCGGAGCGCAGAGCGCGTTTCGCAATCGCTTCGGTCTCGCCCGCGTCGAGTGCCGCCTCGTCCGTCGGCGACAACAGGAAGGCGCGATGCGCCACATACACAGCGACACGCTGCGCCAGGTCTGAGTCGATCTGCCACCGGACGCTGCTGAATGCACCGGAGGTCGCGAGTTCCTTGGCGAACGCGGCGGCGGCGAGTTTCGCGTCGGCGAGCTGATCGCTGCCGATCAGAAAGATCTGCTGGCGCGCAAGTTGCGCGGAGAATTCGTCCAGCGCCGCATCGAGGCCACGATCGGTCTGCACCTGCGGAAGCAGCGCGAGAATGTTCGTCTCGACTTTCGCGTGCGGCAGCACGCGAAACGCGAACACGGCCAGCATCGCGAATATGAATACGCTCCAGCCGATGAAACGCAGGCGCAGCGGCGCGCCCGATGTCATGGGCGCGGCAGCGCGAACTGAGCGCGCACGTCGGCGCCGGGCGCGTCGCTCGCGTAACTGGTGCCGGTGAGATCGATCACCGTGCGATCGCCGCGCGCGTCGGTGAGCACTATCTGCTCCACGTCGCCGGCGCCCGCAACCGTGGCTTCGCTGAATACGCCGGCGATGGTCTTGGCGCGCGGCTTGAGCCCAATGATCCAGCGGTTCGCTTGCTTGTCTTCGACACCGAACAGATCGAAATCACGGACCAGGACTTGGGTGTCGAGCGTGAAGAGCGCCATGAAAATATTCTTGAGAAGGAGTACCGCCGGCTGCTCGTCTGCGGAGACGCGCTGTACGGGGCCACCATCGTCCGACTGCGCGAGCCCGGCGCCGGTGAGCACCACCACCGAATCGAATGGCTGCCGCGTATGCCAGAGCACACCGAGATCACGCACAAACGTGAACTCACCGAGCGCGATAAGTGGCTTGGGAATCTCGCGAAGGTGGCGGCTGTGCCGGAACTGACCGGTGAGCACCTGGGCACTGCGCAACTTCGACGCGGGCCTCGACAACATCGACTGAAGTTCAGCCTCACCGGTCACGGGATGCGCGAACGGATCAGCGGCCAGTGCGCCGGACGCGCACGACAAGGCGAGCAGCGCCCACAACCACGACCACACAGCGGGTCGCTTCTTCATGCAACAGCCCCGGGAGCACGCTGTCTCAGCCGTCGGAAGAGCAGCGCCGGCAGCCGCCAGAGCATTCCGAACAAGAGGCGCACGTGCAGGGCAGTGATGAGAATATTGTCTTTCAACAGGTTGAAGTGCGAGACGCCGTCGCGCGGATAGGTCACATGCGTTGGGAACGCGATTATCCGCACTCCACTCCAGTAGAGACGCACTATGATCTCGATGTCGAAATCCATGCGGCGGCCGACACGTTGCCGCCGCCAGACTTCGCATGTGACCGCGAGTGGATAGACCCGAAAGCCACACATCGTGTCGCGGATCTCCAGCGACAGAGTCTGCAACCAAACGAGAGCGTGCGTGAGATAACGCCCATAACGTCGGGAACGCGGCACGGTCGAATCGTAGACGGCCACCCCAGCGATCACCGCTTCCGGATGCTGCGCGGCAAGTTCCAGCAAACGTACCGCGTCGGCGGCATCATGCTGCCCATCCGCGTCGATCTGCATTGCATGCGTGAAACCTTCGGCCAATGCCGAGTCGCATCCCGCCATGACGGCGGCCCCTTTCCCGCCGTTGCGCGACAGGCGAACAATCTTCACCCAGTTCTCGCGCATCGCGATCTTCGACAGCAACTCTTGCGCCTCGGCATCCGAGCCGTCATCCACGATGAGGCAGTGCAGACCAAGAGGCTTCAGCGCGCCGAGCACATGCTCGATGGCGCCCGCGTGGTTATAGAACGGAATGACGATGCAGGTCTTCATCGTTCAATGGAACGGCTCGGCCAACCGGGGCGACCTCAGCTCGCCGGCTCGGCCGGCCACGGCGACTCGGATGCCACCTGCTCCGGCGGCAACGCTCGCCCGGCATCGAAATTCGTAAGCATCCATTGTGTGATGCGGCGCGCGGTTCGCGCCGGCGCCTCGTCGCCGCGGATGAAGTCGCGTGCGGCAATCGGCACGCCCACGACTGCGTGCATGTGGAAGCGCCGCGCGGGTACGCGATACCACGGACTTCCTTTGGACAGTGTCGGTGGATCGCAGGTGATCGTCACCGGGAGAATCTGCGAGTCGGCAGCAAGCGCGATGTGGGCCGCGCCGCGCTGCAGATGCAGCGCCTTGCCCGGCACGGTTCGCGTGCCCTCGGGGAACACCAGCAGGGAGCGGCCGCGGCGCAACGTCGCTGAGCACTCTTCGATGAGTTCTGCCCCAGACACGGCTGGTAGATAGCCGGCCCACGCAGCCGGCCAGCGCAGCAGCGGATTGCTCCACACGCTTCGCTTGACGATGCAGTCGACCTGCGGCATCTGCGAGACGAGCAGCACGACGTCGATGAGAGTGGGATGGTTGGCGACGATCACGCGTCCCGGCTCGCGCAGGCGCTCGGCGCCCTCGACGTGATAGGTGAGGATGCCGAGCATCCGCGTGACCTGCATGAACGCCTGAAACGTGAGTTGCATGGCGTGCTGAATGCGACGGCGGGCGACATCCGCGTTCCACGTCGACAGCCGCAATACGGGAAACACTGTCACGCTGACGAGCAGCGCGGCAATTCCGAACAGCACGAACGCGAATCCGGTGGCGACTATCCGCCACACATGATTGAGTTTGCGGTCCGCTTCCGACATTGAACTTGCACCAATCGCGCAGCGTAGTGCCTTGAGTATAGACTGTCGCGCCGCGCGCGTGACCACGGCGGAAGCCACATACACAAACGAAATGAACACTGAACTCCCTGCGCAAACCGCCGATGAATTGCTCATGGCGCAACGCCTCGTGCAGGTCCTGGGTCTCGAACACGTTACTCCGGAATCAATCCATCCTTCCGTGCCCCTGTTCGGCAGCGGCATGGGCAGCGTCGGACTGGATTCGATCGACGCTCTGGAAATCGCCCTCATGATCCAGAAGCATTACGGCGTGGAACTGCGATCCGAAGACGCCGCGACCCGGGCCGCGTTCGGATCGCTGCGTTCACTGACCGAGTACGCGTTACTCAACCGCCCCGCGGGCTGACATCCAGTCGGCGAACAGCCCATGCTCAAGGTCTGAAGACGATGCATGCGCTTCGATTGCTGGCCGTCGACGATCCCGATGTCCGCATCGCTTATTACCGCGGCTTGGCGATCAGCGCCGGGCAGTTCATCGCGCAGGCGGAGCACGTCGCGCGCGCGCTCCCGCGCGCAGCCCATGTGGTCAACCTGTCGGAGAATCGCTATCACTTCCTGCTCGGTTGGGTGGCGGCGTGTCTGCGCGAACAAGTGACGCTGTTGCCATCGGACCGGACGGACGACGTTCTCTCGAGATTGCGCCGCGACTATCCGGACCATCATTCGATCGACGACGACTTGATCGAGCGCCTAGTTTCGCAATCCGCCGCATCGGTTAGTAGGACGATTCCTGCAACCTGGCAGTTGCCGCCAAGCCGCATCGTGGCGATCGCCTTCACTTCCGGTTCGACGGGCGGTTCCACGACGCATCCGAAAACCTGGGGCAGTCTGTTTCACAATTCGCGGCTCGCGGCGGCTGAAGTGCTCGGCGGTTCGCATCGCATACTCATATCCACGGTGCCGCCGCAGCACATGTATGGCCTCGAAGCGTCGTTGCTGAGCGCGCTCACCGCACAAAGCATTCTCTACGACGACAAACCCTTCTACCCCGCCGACGTGCGGCGCGCGCTCGAAGCCGTACCGGCTCCGCGCGTGCTGGTGACGACGCCCGCGCATCTCAAGGTGTTGGCCAATGCGTCCGTCGAACTACCGCCGCTCGAGCGGGTGGTCTCCGCCACTGCATCGTTGCCGCTGGAGCTTGCGCAGCGCATCGAGGACGCTTGGAATACTCAAGTCCTGGAGATCTACGGCTGCACCGAAGCCGGCGTGATGGCACATCGAAGGACTGCGCAATCCGAAAGCTGGCGCACGTTCGAGGGTGGAACGATGGTGACAACGGGCGCCGCCGAATATCTTGCACCTCAGCTCGAGGCATCCGTTCCACTTCAGGATGTGCTCGAACTGCGCAGCGCCACCGAATTTTTCCTGCGCGGTCGCGCCGCGGACATGATCAAAGTGGCGGGCAAGCGCGCTTCATTGCAGGAGCTCACGCGCCAGAGTCTTGAGGTGCCCGGAGTCGTGGATGCGGTGATGTTCGTGACGGATTCCGAACGTCCCGCCGCAGCGGTGGTGGCGCCCGGCCTCACGGCAGCCGCCATTCTTCATGAACTTC
>JBEVKB010000143.1:0-69053 GCA_040509875.1 Steroidobacteraceae bacterium
TGATGGACGCGTCAGCGATGTAGCTGGAATCTGGCACGCGCAAACCTAGACGCGACTCTTCTCTTACCGTCCTCCCCCGGGTCTCCGGGGGAGGACCGAGGTGGGGGCGTCTTACTCTTTTCTCGAATTACGGCAGTCTCGATTCTGGTCGAGATCGGAAGTTCAGCGAAGCATTCTCCCAGATTGAAGACGCCCCCTCCTCAATCCTCCCCCGAGGACCGGGGGAGGAAGTCAGAAAGAACATCAGAACCTAAGCGTCACCGATCCCAGGAAGGATCGACCGAACAGCGGTCGCGCCATGTACAACGCGCCGATGCCACCAGCGCCCAGATCCGTGCGCGGATTGCCTTCGGTCAGGCCGACTTCATCGGTGAGATTGTCGCCCGACACCTGCAGGCTGAGACTCTGGTTGACGTCGAAAATGACGCCGGCATCCAGTTTCGTATATTTCGGCAGCTCGATGGTGTTCTCGTCGTTGGCGAAACGCCCGCCGAAATAGCTGTAAGTGAAATAAGCGCGTCCGCGCTTGTCCAGGAAATACACAGTCGGCGTGACTCGCGCGATCACCTTGGGGATGCGCCGAATACGATTGCCGGTGTTATCCAGGACGGCGCCGGAAAAGTCTTCGTACTTAGGATCCTGGAACGTCGCGCTGAATCTTACGCCCAGCATGTCGAGTGGCTGCGCTTCGCCTTCCAGCTCCACGCCTCGCGTCTTGGTCGCCGCCCGTCGCACCACCGTGGTTCCGTCGGTGAGAATGTCCTGGAACGGCACGTTGTCGAACTCGGTCTGGAACAACGTGGCGAACAGCACCACCGAATCGAGCGAGGTCTTGTAACCCAGCTCGATGTTGGTGACCTGGTCCTCGGTGAGCACGCCATTGCGCACGTCATCGAAGTGCGGCAGCTTCGCCGAGTCGGTGTAATGGCCGAACACGGCGTTGCGGCTGTTGAACTCGAAGTTGAAGCCCACCGAGAAGCCGGTGTTGTCGAAATCCTCGCTCGAACGCGTGCGGCCGCTGCCGGCCAGCGAAGTCGAGTTGTCGTACAGCGTTGCCGGGTTGCCGTCCAGGTCGACGGAAGTCGCGTTGCTGATGGAGGCATCGATGTCCTGCGAGTCGTAGCGAACGCCGAAATCGAAACGCAGGGCATCGGTCACCTGCCACTCGTCCGAGGCGTACAGTGCATACGCTGTCGCGTCGTAGTCGGTGCGCAGGTTGAACGTCGAATACTGCGTGAAGCCGTTCGGATCCGTGACCCCTGTCAGCAACAGCCGCTTCGGCCGGTTGGTGACATCCATCAGCAGCAGGTTGCCGAGGCTCCAGCGGTCGGCCATGCCGTAGTCGGCGTAGTACACCCCGAGAGTGAGGGTGTGCGGATCGAGCTTGAAGTTGACGCGCAGGTCATCCTGGAGGGCGTCATATTCCTTGTTGATTACCCAATGGCCGTGGTTCTGCACCAGCTGCGTGGCCGCATAGGGCTGTCCCGTCGAGAGCACCGTGTAATTCGGTGCGACTCCGCGAGCCGCGGCGAATGCCGTTCCCGAGGTCGGCGGATCGCCGGGGAAGATCGCATCGAAGCGCACCTTGCCATCGGTGTAACGCATGAGATTCGTCACCGACACCACGTCGCTGAGTTCGACGTTGAAGCGCGTGCCGATAGTGAACAGTTCGGGGTGGATGCCATCGCGCAGGTCCGACCCGGCGAGCCCCACCTCTCCAGCAGAAGGTGGCAGTCCGGCGCGGGCGAGATCTTCGCTGTCGAGCGAATACGTTCCCGGATCGGCGCCGTTGACCGCTTTCGGATCGGACGCCCTGCCCTGCAAAGGAATGGGCACGGCGAACAGCGACTTGTCATTGAGATACTTGGCGAAGACCTCTATCTCGCCGCGCTCGAATCGATTGGTCAGCTTGGCGCGAAACTGCCCACCGTCGTCCGCGGGATAGCCCGGATCGCGAATGCCATCGGACTTGCGATAGTAACCGCCGAGAGCGATGCCCCACTGGTCGTTGATCGGCGCACTCCAGGCCACATCGGCGCGATACATTCCATAGTCGGAGACGCTTGCTTTGACCAGCCCTTCAGCGGTCGACGACGCCGAGCGTGTAACGAAGTTCACCGCGCCGCCGATGGCGCCCGAAGTGAAGATGGGCGCCGTGCCGCCACGCAGAGCTTCGACATGATCGACGGTCTCATCCACCCGTACGAATTGATCGGGATTGAAGAACGACAGCTCGAACACCGGGTAGATCGGGATGCCATCTTCCATCAGGCCGACATAGCGATAACCGCCGTCCTGGATGATGCCGCGTGCGAACACGTTGCCCTGCGTGGTGCCGGCGGTGGATTCCACCCAGAATCCCGGCACGGCGGAAATGAGATCCGCCGAACTGGCAGGCGACTGCTGCGCGATGTCCTCAGAGCTGAACGTGGAGATCGCCACGCTCGACTCGAATTTCGTGCGCTCGGCCACGGCGGTACCCGTAACGACGACTTCCTCCACGCCGAACAGGCTACTCGTCTGCGCCGGTGGCTCCTGTGCCATGACGGGCGCGGAGCCCAGCGGTGCGGCCAGGGCCGCGGACATTGCAAAACCAAGGCGAACGTTGTCTCTGCGCATGGATTCCTTCCCCCATTTCTTGTTGAGTGCCCGGACTATGGGTTCTTCCAGCCGGCCGCCGTAGTCCGATAACTACCAAGCAGACATTTGCACATAATCTCGTTAGGGATTTTCTCCCCTTGGCCCGCCGTGGCAATAGAATGCCGGCAAGTGCTCGAACGATGACTTCCTATCCCGCCCGCCGTGGACTAAAACCGGCCACGCGATCAACCCTCGCGTCAAGCCGTGTAAATACAAGCAGGGTGCGACCCAGGTCGCAGTTCCGGATAAAATTCTCTGACAGAGTCGGCACGACGGACCTCGTTGAAGATCTCCACCAGCAGAGCAAAGATGGGCACAGGAATCGATGGGCCAATGAGCGGCCGACAGGTGATAGTCACCGGCGGATTGGGTTTCATTGGCAGCGCGCTTTGCGAACGCCTGTTGCGAGGGGGCGAAACCGTCACCATCGTCGATTCCATGGTGTCGAACGTCGTGACGCCCGCGCATTTCACGTCGCGCTTTCCGCAGGCCCGCGTGCACGTCACAACGGTCGCTGACTTCTTTGCGAAGCCTCCTGCCTTGTCACGGGAAGACCTGGTCTTTCACGCCGCGAGCCTGGTCGGCCCCGCCGGCATTCTTGCGTACGCAGGCACCATCGGCGCGGACCTGGTGCAGTCCACCTCGGGTGTCGTGAACGCCTGCGTGCAGTCAGGCGCTGCGCTGGTTTACATGTCATCCGCGGAAATCTACGGCCGCAGCGGCGTGTTGGACGAGACGGCGGATGCCAGAGTGCCGGCCCGCTACAACGCCCGCATCGAATATGCACTAGGCAAACTGACCTGCGAATCGATGATCGCCAACAGCCGCCAGCGCGGTTTGCGTGCAACCATCATTCGTCCCTTCAATGTCGTGGGCCCGAGGCAGAATCGCGCCGGCGGCTTCGTGATGCCGACGTTCGTGCAGCAGGCGTTGGCCGGCGAAGCGATAACGGTATTCGGTTCTGGCCAGCAACAGCGTGCGTTCACCGACGTCGAAGACGTCGTGACGTTCCTGTGCACGCATGCCGTCGCAGCGCTGGGCGGTGCGGAACTCGTGTTCAATGTGGGCAATCCGCACAACTCGATCAGCATCATCGACCTGGCCCGTCGCATGGTGCGCCTGCTGAACAGCAGGTCGGAGATTCTCTTCACTTCGGGCGACAAGGTGCATGGCCCGCTGTATTTCGAGGCCGAGAGCTTCGAGAAACTCCCTGACATCACGCGCGCGTTGCAGGTAGGCTGGTCGCCCACGCGATTTCTGGATGACGTCATCCTGGACACAGCAAAATTCTATCGAGCCGGCGGCGGACCGGGCCAGGGGACAGATGTCAGAGACTACGCCGCTTGACTCCGTCCTCGTCATCGCACCGCATGCGGATGACGAAGCACTGGGAGCCGGCGGGCTGATCGCCAAACTGCGGCGCCAGCAGTGCGCCGTGCATGTGATCTTCGCCTGCGTCGACGGAATGCAGCACTACGGCACCGATCATCGCACCACGGTGGCGGAGCGCGAAGCCGAGATCGACCGGGTCAGCAAGCTGCTCGGCTTCACCCACACCACGCTGTATCGCGGCCAGGATCTCATCGAACGACTCGACACCGTCGCACAGCGCGAGCTGGTGGATGCCTTCGAAGCCGCAATCAATCGCTGGCGCCCGGACCTGCTGTTGCTGCCGCATGGCGTGGATTTCGACCAGGACCATGTAGCCTGCTTTCGCGCCGGCTTTGCCGCTGCCCGGCCCATTCCGCAAGCGCTCGGCAAACACCTGCCGAAACGCGTCGCCAGTTACGAAATGCCCAAGCTGACCTGGTCCGCCGAAGCCTTCCAACCCAACCTGTACATCGACATCGGCGCCGAGCTGCCAACCAAGCTGGCGGCGATCGAAGCGTATGCATCGCAGTTTCGCGCGCCTCCGCATTTACGCAGCCTCGCGAACATCACCGCACTTGCCCGGCTGCGCGGCAGCGAATGCGGCGTGGAATACGCCGAAGGTTTCCGCATTCATCGATGGATGATCTGACCGGCATGGCCGCGGCCGCGCCGTGAAGGTGCTGGTCGTCTACAACCGGTATCGTCATCGGGTTCACGGCGAAGAAGTTGTCGTCGATACCTCCATGCAGTTGCTGCGCGATCATGGCGTGGACGTCTCGCTGCATGTCCGTTCCAGCGAAGGGCTGCAGCATTCGCCCTGGAACAAGCTGGTGGCCGGAGTCGCCGGCATCTACAACCCGGCATCGCGACGGCGCCTGTCCAAAGAATTGGCCGCGCTGCGGCCCGATGTCATCCATGCACACAATCTATATCCCTGGATCTCGCCGTCCGCGCTGATAGCGGCAAAGCGAGCGAACATACCCGTCGTGATGACAGTGCATCACTACGGTCTCACCTGCCCGGTACTCACTCATTTTCGCCATGGCCGGGTTTGCACGGACTGCGTCACGACCAGTGAACTGAGCTGCGTTCGCAACAACTGCCGCGACTCCCACATCGAGAGCGCGCTCTACGCTTTACGGGCGGCAGTCGCACGCCGCATGCGCTGGTTTCTCGATCATGTGTCGGTGTTCGTCGCACTGAGCGAATTCTCCAAGCGCCAGCTGGTGGCGGCTGGATTTCCGGCCGATCGCATCGTCATCCGTCCGAACATGGTGAATGTCCTCAAAGAGCAGCCCGCCGCCACAGAGGGCGGCTACGTGGCGTATGCAGGCAGAATCACTTACGAGAAAGGCGTCGACCTGCTATGCGAGGCGGCGCGCGCAGCCAATCTGCCGCTGCGAATTGCCGGCGATGTGTCGGGCTGGCCAGAACTGCAGCGCGACCATGCGGACCATGTGCAGTTCGAAGGCATCCTGCGTGACGGCGCGCTCGACTCGTTCTATCGAAACGCGCGCATGCTGGTCGTGCCCAGCCGCTGGTGGGAAGTCTGTCCCCTGGTGGTTCTCGAAGCGATGAATCTCGGCGTGCCGGTACTGGCTGCGCGCACCGGCGGATTGCCGGAAATGATCGAAGACGGTGTGAGCGGATTGCTGTTCGAACCCGGCCACCGCAGCGATCTTGCCGACAAGATGCGACTGCTGTGGAACGATGCGCAATTGCGTCATCGGTGCGTGGCGGCGGCCCGGATCCGTGTCGCCGAAAAATATGACGCCGGTCGCTATATCTATGACCTGATGTCGATATACAGTCTTGCCAGGGAACGCAGTGTCGGGGGCGCGCAGGGGCGTCCAGGCATTGACGATAGCGTACGCACACCATAAAAAAGGTCCGCAGACGGGCACACGCTTGAGCGACTTGCCAGCAAGATTCCGGCTGTTCGGCGTACCGATCAGCAGCACGACTTACGAGGCAACGACGCAGCTCGTGGTGGTGAAAGCCCGTGCACGCGAACCTCTCTGCATCACCTCGCTCGCAGTCCATGGCCTCGTCTTAGCAGCGCGCGACGCCGAATTTCGCGCCGCCATGGAAAGTTTCGACGTAGTCGCGCCAGACGGTCATCCGGTCCGATGGCTGCTCAATCGCGCACACGCGCAGTCACTACCCGATCGCGTCTCCGGCACCGACCTGATGGAAAGCATCTGTGCGGCGTGCGCGGTAAACGGCGTCGGCATCTACCTCTACGGCAGCACGGACTACGTCAACGCACGCTTACGCCGTGCGCTGGAAACGCGATTCCCGCAACTGAGGATCTGCGGCGCCGAGCCCTCGCTGTTCAGACCATTGACGCCAACCGAAGACGGCGAGCTGGTCGACAGGATCCATCGCAGCGGTGCGGGCGTGGTGTTTCTCGGACTAGGCTGTCCGCTGCAGGAACGATTCGCCTACGCCCATCGGCGCCTGCTGACTCCGGTGCAGGTGTGCGTCGGCGCTGCGTTCGACTTCCTATCCGGCAACAAGGCCCGGGCCCCACTGTGGATGCAGACTCACGGACTGGAGTGGATCCATCGCACCGTGCAGGAACCCCGCCGGTTGTGGTGGCGCTACCTGTCGACCAACACCGGCTTTCTATGGCTGTTGCTCTGGCATCGCTGGTGAAGTCGCGACGATGATGCTGGCTGACGGCGCATCGTCGTACAGCCGAGCGACATCCGCCGCACGATTTTCCAGTACGAACCGTTGATTGATGGAACGCTTATCGGTGATCTCGCCGAGTGCGGCCGAAGGTGGCTCGGCAAGTATCATCGCCCGCGCGATGACATTAGCGCCGCCTTTGCGCTCAGCGTTGAATGCCACCAGTTTCTTGGCGATGACGTCACGCACGGCATCGCTGTATGCGACGGTCAACCAGAGCATCGCACCGAGCCACGGACGATGCGGCGCGCAGATGACGGCATCCAGCACATACGGCTGCAATGCCGCCACCAGATCCCGTCGCATGATGCTGCCCTGGACCCAGGTGCCCGATTCCAGCTTGAAATCCTCCGCCATGCGGCCGGCGAATTCGAGGCCTTCGATGGGTTTGTCCGCATCGACCCAACGCGTGGCATCGCCGGTGCGAAAAAATCCTTCTTCATCGAATGCCGACTGGTTGAGGGCTTCGTCACGCAAATACGCAGGCAGCACATGCGGCCCCTTGATGCGCAGTTCGAGCCGATCTGCAGACGGCACCAGCTTCAGGATTGCGCCGGGCTGCGGCAGGCCCACCAAGCCCGTGCGTCGCGTATTCCAATACACAGCGACCCCGGTCGCCGTCGTTTCCGTCATCCCCCAGCCTGTACCGAACGGCACCAACTCGCCGAGTTCGTGAACTGCCAGGCGCTGCATGCGATCCCAGAGGATTTGCGGTAGCAACGCGCCGCCATAATTCAACCAACGTAGATTCTTGAAAAAAGCAGCGCGGAGATTGGTGTCTCCCTCCAGTGCGTCGGCCAGCATGCCGAAGGCCGCTGGCACCGAGACGAATCCCGTGGGCGAAATTTCGCGCAGGTTGGCAATCGTGGGCGCGAAGCAGCCTGGCAACGGCCGGCCATCGTCTATATACAAAGTGCCCGCCATCGCCAGCACGCTGTTGAATTGCGAGTTGCCGCCGAACGTGTGATGCCAGGGCAGCCAGCAGAGAATGGTGTAGACGCGATCCATACTGAACGGCTCGGTCACCATGCGCACCATTTGCATGCCCGCGACCAGATTGCCGTGAGTATTGATGACGCCTTTCGGGCGACCGGTGGATCCGGAGGTCAGCAATATCTTGGCGGCTGTTGCATGCGTGATGGCAGCGCGTCGCTTGGTAATAGCCTCCTCGTCGATGTCGCGCAGCAGCTCTGGAAACGACGCTTCCGTAATGACTATGCGGCCCGATGCGGCTGCATGCGAGAGCGCATCGGCATAGCGAACAGCGTCCTGCGCAAATACCAGCGCCGGCTGAATCAGATCGAGTGCGTAGACGAGGCGGCCGAAATCCTGCGTGACCGAATAAGTTGGCGACACGGGAACCACGGCAACGCCGGCCCGCAATGCCCCAAGCATCAACAGCGCATGCGCAAGACTATTCCCGGACAGGATCATCAGCGGCGCCGATTGCGGACCCAGCCCTTTGCGGATCAGCCACGTTGCGATCGCTGCGGAGTCGCGCCACGCCTTTGCATATGTCAACCGCTGCCATTCACCGTCGCCGCCGCGCTGGGCGATGAAAGTGACGTCAGGGCGGATCGACACCGCATGTTCCAGGTACTCGATGAGCGAAGCGCGACCCGGCTGGTACGCATGCGTGCTTTGCAGATAGACGATGCCGTCGGGCGACCTCGTCACCGACACGCCCGGCGCCGGTCGATCAAGCACACGCATCGAATATTCGTGCAAGGGTCGCTCGGACATCATGTCTCCTTTGCCAGCCAGAGGCAGCCCGCGACTTGACAGTAATGAAGGGCAGCGCACTGCGTGTCGTGTGGTGTTGACACGTTCGTTGAAAAAAAGGTCCGTGCACTGCTTCCGCAGGAACAATGTGCACTGGTCAGCACTTTTTGAAGCACGTCAAGTCGAATACATCAAGTCGTCGCCGGAGAAAAATCGCCATGATGATGTCCAGGATGGAAGCCGCCACCAACGTATCGCGGCTGTACGAACAGGCTGCAGCCGAACGCGCACTGGTCGAGATCGAACTCGACACGCAGCAGCTGCACGCCATCACCCGGGAAGAGGCTGCGGCCATTCTCAAAGTCTCGGAACTGCACCCGACGCCAGCTGGCGACATCCAGATCGTCTACGATCAGGCGCTGGTAGATTCGCTGGAGAAGCTGCTAAAGGTTTCGTGGAGTGTATTGAAGGCGTAGTTCTCTACCTCTCCCGGTTGCGGGAGAGGTAGCGCGTCCTCGCGCCGGTGAGGGCTCTGGGGCGTCAACGCACTTTGGCTATCGTCTGGGCGGCTTCCCGCCCAGATCAATCAAGCGCTCAGCGTCGGGTGGAAATCCTCAACCTATTCTCCCCCGTCACCGACAACGCCGCGACAAACGCCTTGCGCGACACTTTCGCCGCACCCTGCCGATAGAAATTATCTTCCCGCTCGAACGCGAGCCGCACACCGTTGAGCTCCAACGACTCCACGCCGCACCCCGCAGCTCCCACGTCATAAACAATCGTCACTGTCCCACCGAGCAACGAAGTCACCACCTGCAATCCCGTCAGCGCCGCCGGCATCACCGGATCCAAACTGATCGTCTCGGCCTCGAGGCTCAACCCCAGGAACCGCCGCACGATCAAGCTCACGGCAATGCCCGCACCGCTCGAATAAACACGCCAGCCGCCATCGAGCGCGATCGTGCCTGCCGCAACCCGATCATAGTGTTCGCTGGCTTCGATGCGATCCGCAAAGGCCGCATCCGAACTCGAGTAATAACAGTTCGACTGCCGCAGCGTGGCCTGCGGAACGATGTGCTGCAACCCGATGGGATTCGCCTGGCACAACGCCTTGAAGAACCGATCGGCCTCGCCGATATGCGCCAATGCCTGCGCGTAGCGCAGATGCGCATGCATATACATCAACCCGATTTCGCGACCGAAGAACGTCGCGCTCTCGGCTCTCTGGAAGAACTGCTGCGGCCCGCCGTGATAACGCATCGGTCGATCGAACAGGCGTACGCCGTCCGGCCCCTGCAGGCGCTCATCGATGAGCTGCAGATGCTCGCGAGCCTGCTGCGCCGTCAGCATGTCTTCGAGAATCGCGTGAATCATGGCGAGCGAACTGTAACGCACGCCGCTGGTCGCATCCCGTGGATGCAGCAGGTAACGCACCGAGTCTGCTTCGAAGAACGCATAACCGGTCAACACGCCGTCGACCAGCAACAGGCGCTGGAAGTCTTCCTGTATCGCCGCTGCCGTTGCTTCTAGCGGAATCGCATCGCTCGTCCGCCCGATCAGGCGCAGTGCCTGAGCCAGCGTGATCAATGCCTGTCTATGTAGTGTCACCGTCCAGGCACTGCACATGTGCTCGCGCATGGTGGGATCGGCAGGCTGCAACGAGTCGTTCCAGTCGCCATGGCCATAAGCAGCAAGCGATGTTCCGGCGATGATGCGGCGACCGATCAGGTCGAGCGAGCGCTGCAGATGCTGCCACACGGTCGCAAGCTCACCCGCATCGACACCGCGTGCATCGAAGAAAGTGACCTGCTCTTCCAGCAGGCCTGCGTCGCCCGAAGCGATCAGGTATTGCGCCAATGCCAACACCGGCCAGAACACGATGTCGCCGTGGGAATCGCCGGCGCGGATGGTGCGCTCGCGCTCGAAGAACATGAACCATTGCGGCCAGTCGCCGTCGGGATTCTGGGCACTGAAGACACGCAGCAGCAGATCGCGGACCGGCGCGGTGTTACCACTCGCGAGCAGCAATTCGACAGGCCCCTGGCTCACATCGCGCGTACCCCAGCCGCCGCCCGAATATTGTTCGAGCCCGCGCGGCGAGAGATAGTGGATCAATGCATTGTGTGTGAACCAGGGGATGATGTCGCCGAGACGTCGCACCTCATCGTTGAGTTCGTTGTTCGCTGCTGGAATCAGCGTCAGGCCGAACGACGTCGGCTGCCAACTCGTCGATGACCGATGATCGATGAGCCGGCCTTGCAACGTGAGTCCCACCGCAGACGTCGGCGCAGTCACCATGCAGACGTACGGCTGCTGCCGCGAATTTCCATCGACGAACAGCAACTCGTCGCCGCCGATCCGCTCGAAACGCGTGCCGGCGTAGGGAGCGATCAGGAAATCCCCGTTGGCAAAGCGTTGCCCCAATTCGCTGGACGCCAGCGGCGCCACTGCGATTCCCGCTGCCGCCTGCGTCCATTGGACCGCGCCTGGAGCGCTGCCATCATCGCCATTCAACGCAACGTGATGGCTGATAAGGAAACGTGTCGCCGCGCCTTCGCGCACTTCGATCCCGAGACTCAGTTCATGCGGATCGCTCAGCGCCACGCTGCGCACCTCGATGATTCCCCCCGCATGCTTATAGATCCAGCGACATGCATCGGGCGTCATCTCGAATGCCGACGGCACGTCGAGCAATTGCCATTCGCCCGCGATCTGCGCAAATACCCGCTGTCCGTGCGAACGGAACAGCCCGATATAGCTGTGCGTGGTCGACAGGAAACGATTGATGCTCACATGCCCCTGCGTGATCATCGAATGAAACACGCCGGCCATCCAGGTGGTCGAGGTCAGCGCGCTTTCATCGGGAATCGGCAGTCGCCCGGTGCGCAAGAGATGTCCGTGCGGACGCTGGATGCGCAGTTCCTTTGCGCGCAGCACTACGTGCCGGTCGCCGCTATGAAAAAACGACAGCAGCCTGCCCTGCTCGTCTGTCTCTTCGTGGGTCCGCTCCGGTCCGCAGATGGCAGTGAGTTCGGCAGCGGACAACTCGATCGTTTCGAGCAGCGGCGCCGCAGTGAATAGAGACTCCCCCGGCGCGACCTCATCGCTCGGCGTTGGAATCGCGTAACGCGCTTCAGACAAAGCCAGTACGGCATCGACGCGATCGAGATCGCCGGGCCCTGTCGCTGCTGGATGATCGGCGAGCACCGAACCGAAGAATCCGCACTCGACGCGTTCGCCTGCAGCGAGCGCGATGCGCTCTTCCTGGATCGCGACCATGGAGTGCTCATGCTGTAGTCGCTTCTCGCCGAGTCCGGTCATCAGGCCGGGAGCGATCGCCCCTGCACCTCCCGCTGTGCCGTGAACCTGCATGGCATCGGTTGCGAAAGCGACTCCGCGCCGTAACGAACCGATGATGCTCCAGGGAAACTTGCCGCCCACGGCCTGGTTTTGTCGGGATGCGATTACGATGCCGCATGCGTCGTGTCGCAGCGGCGTGTGATCGACATATTGACTCACGTAGAACTCGTTGGTGCGGATGGCACCATACGCAGCAAGCGCCAGGTCCTGTGTGTAAATCAGATCGACGAGTTGCGGCTGGGCCTGCACGTTCTCGACACTGACGCGCCAGAACCATGACATCGAGTCCTTCGCCAGCACCAGCGCAATCCGATACGCCACGCCCTGCCATTCGCCCGAACCGACGAATTCGCCGTCATCTTTTCCGAAACGCGTCGAGCTGCGCGGCCCGAGCAGCGGCACGACTTCAACGCCTCCGTGCACATGACGGCGCAGGTACACGTTCGTGACGCCGCCTTCCATCTCGCTGCCGGGAAACAGGTTGACGGTAATGTCGCCGGCATCCATGCGGCCGATCGAACCATTGCGGTTGATGCCGACGCTCAGCCCGGCGGGACTGACGAGCGGAGTGAGTTGCGGACTAAGGGACATGCGTGCGCCTCGCACTCGTTGGGGTGCCGGCATCTTAACTCAGCTGCTGGGGGACGGCTTCGCCCCGGAAGACCCTCGGCGAAGCCGATAAACACGGAGCAAGCAGAACTCACCCTCCCGAATATCCCCCGATGATGGGCAGCACCTCTCCGGTGATATAACTCGAACACTGTCGCGACGCGAGGAACACGTACGCCGGTGAGATTTCTTCCGGCTGCGCCGGACGTTTCATCGGCGTGCCACCGCCGAACTTGGTGACATCCTGCGCCTGCTTATCCGCTGGGTTGAGCGGCGTCCACACCGGTCCGGGAGCAACCGCATTGACGCGAATGCCGCGCGGAATCAGATGAGTGGCGAGAGATCGCGTGAAGGCGTGGATGCCACCCTTCGTCAGCGAATAATCCAGCAACTGCGCATTGCCCAAGATGCCGGTGACCGAGCCGGTGTTCACGATCGCGCTACCGGGTTTCATCTTGGCCACCGCCGCGCGAGCCATGTAGAAATAACCGTATAGATTGGTCTTGAGCGTGCGATCGAAGTGTTCGTCGGTGAGATCCTCGAACCGAGCGACGTGCAGCTGGAAGGCGGCATTGTTGACCAGCACGTCGAGCTTGCCGAATTCCTCGACCGTCTTCGCCACGGCCTTCTCGCAGAACTTCCGTTTGCTCACATCGCCCGGCAGCAACAGGCAACGACGTCCTTCCTTGCGGACCGCAGCGGCGGTGGCTTCGGCGTCTTCGTGTTCATCCAGGTAGACGATGGCGACATCCGCTCCTTCACGCGCAAACAAAACTGCCACGGCGCGACCGATGCCTGAATCCCCACCGGTGATCAAAGCCACTTCATTGCGGAGCTTGTCGGAGCCGCGATAGAACGGCGCGTCGTACATGGGTGCAGGATCGAGGCGCGATTCATGCCCCGGCTTGCTCAGATGCTGCTTGGGCAGCGGCGGTTCGGGATAGACCCGGGCGCCGCCTTGCATGGCAGCCTCAGCCTTTTCCTTCGGTCGAGCGCGGTCGCTGCGTGCCACCTGCTTCTGAATCGCACGATGCTTGCTCGCTACGCGACGAGGCTGGCTGCTGGCTGTCTTGCGGACCATGTTTTCTCCGGATATTCGTACGCGGTTCGAGAAAGGTTAACGACATGTCGCCGCGAAGGTTCCGCTCGCGGTCCCCGCACCGGTGGGCAGCGTGTAAACTCGGCGCACCGAGTACGCTGCCAGACGGACTTTCGCATGAGTACCTCCCGCCCCGAGTCGCCAGAGATTCATCATTTCATCGGTGGCTCCGTCTACCGCGGCCGCTCGGAACGCTGGTCCGACGTATTCAATCCGGCGCTCGGTAAAATCAGCGCCCGCGTCAATCTCGCGGATGCGAGCACCGTCGATCTCGCGGTTGCCACGGCGCAGCAGGCATTCGCTTCATGGTCGCAGACGCCCGCACTCAAGCGCGCTCGCATCCTGTTCAGTTTCCGGCAACTGCTCGAACAGCATCAAGATGCACTTGCCTCTGCAATCACGGCGGAACACGGCAAGGTTCTCCCCGACGCGCGCGGAGAAGTCACCCGCGGCATGGAGGTCGTAGAATTCGCATGCGGCATACCGCACCTGTCGACGGGTAGTCACTCGGACAACATCGGCGGCGGCATCGACAACTGGAACCTGCGCCAGCCGCTCGGCGTGGTTGCCGGCATCACGCCGTTCAACTTTCCGGTCATGGTGCCCATGTGGATGTTTCCGATCGCCATCGCCTGCGGCAACACGTTCGTGCTCAAGCCCTCGGAGCGCGACCCCTCACCGAGCCTGTTGATCGCTCAACTGCTGCAGCAGGCGGGCCTGCCGGATGGTGTGTTCAACGTGGTTCACGGCGACAAGGACGCGGTCGATGCGCTCATCGAACACCCTCAAGTGCGGGCGCTATCGTTCGTCGGCTCCACACCCATCGCGAAATATATCTATGCGCAAGGCGCCAGCCACGGCAAGAGAGTGCAAGCACTCGGCGGCGCGAAGAATCACCTGGTCGTGATGCCGGACGCGGATATCGACCAGGCCGTGGATGCGCTGATCGGCGCTGCCTACGGTTCAGCCGGCGAGCGTTGCATGGCGATTTCGGTGGCTGTTGCAGTCGGCGCTGTGGCCGAACCTCTCATGGCGTCACTCGCCGAACGCACGCGCCGTCTCAAGATCGGCGATGGCATCGATCCATCAGTGGAGATGGGTCCGCTGATCACAGCAGTCCATAAAGCCAAAGTCGAAGGCTACATTGCCAAAGGCGTCGAGGAAGGCGCGGAGTTGGTGGTCGACGGCCGCGGCACGCAGGTAGCCGGTCGCGAACATGGATTCTTTACGGGCGGCACGCTGTTCGACCGGGTCACGCCGCAGATGAGCATCTATCGCGAGGAGATTTTCGGCCCGGTGCTGTCGGTGGTGCGGGTCGCCGATCTCGCAGCGGCGATTCGCCTGATCAACGACCACGATCTCGGCAACGGTGTGTCCTGCTACACCTCGGACGGTGGCGCGGCCCGGACGTTTGCACGCGATATCCAGGCCGGCATGGTCGGCATCAATGTGCCCATCCCGGTCCCCATGGCCTGGCATTCGTTCGGCGGCTGGAAGAACTCGCTGTTCGGCGATCACCATGCTTATGGCGAGGAAGGCATCCGTTTCTACACGCGCTACAAGAGCATCATGCAGCGCTGGCCGGAAACGATCGGCAAGGGCGCGGAATTTACGATGCCGGTAGCGAAGTAGCGGCGAGACGCCTGCTTCAGGCCGCGAGCATCTGCGTACTGCGCAGAAAATCTCGCAGCCTCAACATCTCCAATGAGAGCCCGATGATCGACGCTTCGAGCTGGCTGCTCGACAACGAGGCACTGTCGGTTTCCAGGCGCGAAGCAAGTTCGCGAAACGAATTTGCAAAGACGTTGGCGCAGGCGCCTTTGAGCTTGTGCGCGGCACGAGCGATCGCTGCCCTGTCCGAAGATGCATGGGCGAGGCGGATTTCGCTGAGTATGGATGTCGAGCTGTCCAGGAACATCGCGATGAGTTCCGACATGAACCCGGCATCGCCGTCGCTGAGCTGGCGCAGTTGATGCAGTTCGATGGGCGCTGTCGTCGGCAATCGAATCGCCGGCTGTGTCTGCGTGGCCGCGAGTCTCTCATTCGCTGCGCCGTGCAGGGCGACTACTTCGCGCAAGCGCGATATGTCTATCGGTTTGCTGAGAAAGTCATCCATGCCGGCATTCAGGCACTGGGCCACCTGGTCGGGCATGGCATTCGCCGACAGCGCGACGATGGGCGTGTGCCGGGCATTGCCGTCGGCCGAGCGGATGGCGCGGGTTGCCTGCCAGCCGTCCATTACCGGCATCTGCAGATCCATCAGCACCAGCGCGAATCGCCGATCCCGGCAAGCCGCCACCGCCTCGGCGCCATTGCTGGCAATCATGACGTTGCAACCCATGCGCTCGAGAAAGCGACTGGCCACTTTCTGGTTGACCGGGTTGTCTTCGACCAGCAGGACGCCGGGCGCGTTTGAACGATCGGGATGCATGAATGACTCCGGCGATTTCCTGCGTGCGACAAGGCTGCGACTTCGAGACGCATGGCGACATGCGTGCGCCTTGCATGCAGGATCTGCCAAACCGCAACGGGATGAGGCCGGCGCACCGCCGGATTGCGGTAAATCAGGACATGCCACACCCCTCGTCGTGGAGTGACGGGGCGTCGCTTCAGGGGATGTCTTACGCCTCTGCCGAAGCTGCCTGGATTCAGGGCAATTCGGGTCCGTAGCGCCGCGCGCCTCCGGTCATGCTCGTCAGCGAATTAACCGACTCCGCGAAGAGCGAAGACTCCATGGCTTGATCTATCGGCAGCCCGCGAGCTCGCCAGGCTGCGAGTCCGCCAGCCAGCGGCCGAACGCGCATGAAACCCCGCTCGTGGAGTTTCTTCACCAGCATGGCGGCTGAGGCCTCATTGGGACAATCGCAGTAGACGATCACTTCGGCGCTCGGATCGAGCTTGAGTTCGGCAATGTCGCGCACCTGGATCGCACCGGGAATCCATCCCGACCGCGCGCGATGCTCCGCCGAGCGCACGTCAAGAATGGTGGCGCCGCCACCGGTCTTCAGCAGCAACTGCAATTCGTCGATGGAAATGCGTGGCATGCTGATCTCGCCCAGGAAGCGCTGGCGCTGCCACCATTTGAGTGCGACGAAGATCACGATGCCGGCGATGAGCAGCATCAACGCGTACTGCCCGAGATCGTCGAGCTGCGTGAGCAGCGCATCGACGGCGTCATGGAATACGACGCCCAGGCCGACCGCGCCAGCAACCCACAACACCGCGCCGATACCGTCGTACAGGATGAATTTCTTCATCGACGTGCCCGACTCACCCGCAAGCGTGGTGGAGACGGCGGCGAATCCAGGAATGTACTTGGCGAGAATCAGCGACGGCGGCCCCCAGCGTGCGTAGATCCGGCGCGTCAGCCCGACGCAGGAATCGGCGGAGAGCGACAACTTGCACATGGTCCGCAGCAGGGTGGCGCCGAATTTCCGGCCGCCGGCAAACCATGCGAGATCCGCCACGAGCGTGGCGAGCGTCGCCACCAGCACGATGGGCCATACCGAATCATGCGACTCGACCGCCATCGCGGCAGTGATGATCATCGGCGGATACGATGGCACCGGCAGCCCGCCTTGGTCCAGCAGTACGCAGACGACCACCACCCACAATCCGTAGGTCTCGATAATATGCAGCAGTGCGTCCATGGAGAAATCCGATTCGAATGCCTGGCGTTGCGCCTACGTTGCCGACCCTGCTCGTCCTCGACACCAATATCGTGATCGACTGGCTGGTCTTCAATGACGAATTCATGAAACCGTTGCGTGATGCGGTGGCGGACCGGCGGGCCACCGTGCTCACCTCAACGCCCGCCACCGGCGAACTGCAGCGTGTCCTCGCCTACCCCGAACTGAAACTCGATGCCGTTCGGCAGGCGGCGGTGTTCGATCGATACCTGCTCCAGACATCCCCCGCGAGCCTTCCCGACGGCTTCTCGCTGGCGAACCTGCTGCTGCCACCGACGTTTCCTCGCTGCCGCGATCCGGACGACCAGCATTTCCTCGCGCTGGCCTGGCACAGCCGCGCGATGCTCGCATCACGCGACAAAGCCGTTCTGAAACTTCGCAAGCGGGCTGCGCGCTTCGGCGTCGCCATCGTCGATGTGCAGCAGCTGATCGGGCGGCTGCAACATCGAGAGTAACAGCCAACTACTTCGACAACTCCATCGCAATCGAATCGACGAAACACCAGCTCCAGGTCTCCCCGGGCTCCAGCGACGTGATGATGGGATGCTGCGTGGCGCGGAAGTGTTTGCTCGCGTGGCGATTCTTCGAATCGTCGCAGCAGCCCACATGACCGCAGCTGCGGCACAGGCGCAGATGCACCCAGGAATCGCCGCTCTTGAGGCATTCCTCGCAGCCGTGCGTATTGGGCTTTTTAGTCTTGACCTGATCCAGGTGCGTGCAACCAGCCGACATGCTCGGAGCTCTCCTACTTCTTCAACGCGGCCTCGACGCCTTCCACCAACTGGTGCATGCCGAACGACACGTCCTGGATCACGCCGTTGATGAAAAACGCGGGCGTACTACGCACGCCGCTATCGTCGCCGCTGCGCTGATGTTCGCGCACCCGCTGCAAATAGATCTCGTCGTCCATCTCCGCCGTGTAGCGCGGCATGTCGAGCTGCAACTGTTCGGCGTAGCCTTTGAGCTGCGGCAGCTTGAGATGCGCCTGGTTGTGGAACAGCAGGTCGTGCATTTCCCAGAACTTGCCCTGCGCCCCGGCGCTTTCCGCAGCCTGCGCGGCGTGCATCGCATGCGGATGTACTTCTTCCAGCGGAAAATGCCGGAACACTATGCGCACCTTGCCAACGAAGCGCTCGAACAGCAGCTTCACGGCCGGCGCTGCCTGTTTGCAACTGGGGCACTCGAAGTCACCGTACTCCACGATAGTGACAGGCGCGTGATCGGGGCCGAGCACGTGATCGACAGGACTCACAGGATCGGTGAGGGCAAACTTCTGATGGTGGTTCATGCGCCGAGCATACGACTGTCGCGCCGGAAAGTCCTGTACCGATGTGCTGTGGGGACCAGGAGTTCATTGCCAGGACTTAGGTCTGAGGCACGAGCGTAATGCGCGTAATTTCCGAAGGCGCACCGAAGCGCTTGGGCGGTCCCCAGTAACCGGTGCCGCGACTCACGTAAATCCGCAATTGATTCAGGCGATGCAGTCCGGCAGTGAAAGGCTGCTGAAAGCGCACGACCAGGTTCCAGGGCCAGAATTGTCCGCCGTGAGTATGCCCCGACAACTGCAGATCGAACCCGGCGGCCGCGGCTGCAGGCGCCGTGCGGGGCTGGTGCGCCAACAGAATTCGCGGCCCGGAATGCGCGGGCGCGCCTTGTAATGAAGCCGAGGGATCGCTGGGTTGCGCGGGATCGAAATGATGCGCGCCGAAATCGCTGACGCCGGCGAGCACCAGCGGCTTGCCATCGTGGTCGATGACGACGTGCTGGTTCATCAGCACCTTCACGCCGAGATCGCGCAGCTTGCGGGTCCAGCTGCGTTCGCCCGAATAATATTCGTGATTACCGGTGACGAAATAAACGCCATGCCGCGCCCGCAACCGGGCCAGCGGCGCGACGTGAGCGGCCAGTTGCGCCACGCTGCCATCGACCAGGTCACCGGTGATGGCGATCACATCCACTTTCAATTCGTTGACCGCATCGACGATGGCGTCCACGTAACCGCGCTTGATGGTCGGCCCGACATGGATATCGCTGATTTGCGCGATGGAAAACCCATGCAGCGCGCCCGCCAGGTTCGCCATCGGTATGGCAACGTTCACCACTTTTGCGCGACGGCGCGCATTGACCAGGCCCACCAGGGTCGCAAACACCGCCAAGCCCACGACCGCCACGGCCGACCAATGAATCACCGGTTCGCGATACGACTGTGGCAGCAGGAACCACGCCGGCAACAATGCCACATCCCGCAACAGCGTCAGTACGAAGGTGGACGAGAACCAGCCCATGGTGAGCATGCCGGCCCAGGCCAGCCGGTCCGACCAGGCCTGGGACTGAATCGAACGGGCCAGCATGCCGGCGGGGACGAGAACCGCGGACAGCGCGAGCAGGCCGATCCCGATGCTCATGCCACCTGCGTCCAGGCCCAGGGCCGGCAACAGGCGAAATCCAATGTACGAATGCACCAGCAGCAGGATGCCGGCGGCAGTGAAGAACGAACGGTTCAGGCGCAAGAGGACCTCGGCTCGCCCAGGTCCACCAGGGGCGGGGCGCTCTGAGAAGGGTAACGATCCTCATCGACAATGGGGCGTGAAGCCGGCAGTTCAATTGCTGCGGAACCATCCGTCGTCGCCGGCGCTTGCGTCGAGATCGTATTGGGTTAACGTAAGGCCCGCATTGCGCGCCTTGACTCACCTGCCGCACCACTTTTCCGTTCAATCCGACCGCATGAGGGGAATTCTCCAGTGAGCACGAAACAAAGCCCGTTCGCAGGCAAGCTGCTGCCGCCCGAGCGACTGGCGAATATTCCGCGACTCATCACCGCGTACTACACCGACCAGCCCGACCCTGCCGTCGCGGCCCAGCGCGTCGCCTTCGGCACGTCGGGACATCGCGGCACTTCGTTCGAGCGCAGTTTCAACGAAGCGCACGTGCTCGCGATCAGCCAGGCCATCTGCGAATACCGCAAGAAACAGGGCATCGACGGACCTCTGTTCATGGGCTTCGACTCGCACGCACTGTCGGCCCCGGCATTTGCCAGCGCGCTGGAAGTACTGGCGGCCAACGGTGTCGAAACCAAAATTGCGGCGAGCGATGAGTACACGCCCACGCCGGCAATTTCGCAGGCCATCCTGGTCTATAACCGCGGTCGCGAATCGGGACTGGCCGACGGCATCGTCATCACGCCTTCCCACAACCCGCCCGATGGCGGCGGCTTCAAATACAACCCGCCGAATGGCGGCCCCGCCGACTCGGACGTCACGCGCTGGATCGAAGTTCGCGCCAACGCGCTGATCGAAGCGGGACTGAAAGAAGTGAAGCGCATTGCGCTCGCGCGGGCCAAGCAGGCAGCGACCACGACTGAACATGATTTCGTCACTGCCTATGTCGAGGACCTGGGAAATGTAATCGATTTCGACGTGATCCGCGCCGCCGGCCTGCACATGGGCGTGGATCCGCTCGGCGGCGCCGGCGTGCACTACTGGGCGCGCATTGCCGATCGTTACAAACTCGATCTCACTGTCGTGAGCGAGGAAGTGGACGCCACCTTCCGCTTCATGACCGCGGACTGGGACGGCCGCATTCGCATGGACCCCTCCTCCGCGCACGCCATGCAGCGACTCATCGGGCTGAAAGATAAATACGACATCGCGTTTGCCTGCGATACCGATCACGACCGTCATGGCATCGTGTCGGCGAGCGCCGGATTGATGCTGCCGAATCACTATCTCGCAGTCGCTATCGATTACCTGTTCCAGAATCGGCCGCAGTGGAATGCAAAGGCGGCGGTTGGCAAAACCATGGTGAGCAGCAGCATGATCGATCGCGTGGCCGCGCGCCTGGGCAGGCCGCTCCACGAAGTGCCGGTGGGTTTCAAATGGTTCGTCGATGGGCTGGTGAGCGGCACGCTCGGCTTCGGCGGCGAAGAAAGCGCCGGGGCTTCGTTCCTGCGACGCGACGGCACCGTGTGGACCACCGACAAGGACGGCCTCGTGCCCGGCCTGCTCGCAGCGGAAATCACCGCACGCACCGGCAAGGACCCAGGCGAGCGTTACTCCGCTCTTGCAAAAGAATTTGGCAGCCCGGCGTCCGATCGTATGGATGCGACCGCCACGCCCGAACAGAAACAGAAGCTATCTAAACTCTCGCCGGCGCAGATCCAGATCAAGGAACTGGCGGGCGAGAAAATCACTGCTGTGCTCGATCGCGCTCCGGGCAACGGCGGCGCGCTCGGCGGCATCAAGGTGATGACTCAGAATGCGTGGTTCGCGGCGCGTCCGTCGGGCACCGAAAATATCTACAAGATCTACGGTGAAAGTTTCAACGGACCGGAGCATCTGCGCGCGGTGCTGAGCGAAGCGCAGAAAGTCGTGGATGCGACGATCGGGTGAATCCGCTCTCAACCTCTCCCGGTTGCGGGAGAGGTTGAAGAAAAGACATCACTTCAACTCGAACCTCACCCGCAACGTCGCCTTCTGCGGCACGGCCACGCCACCGCGCTCGATCGGTTTGAATCGCCACTGCTGTACCGAATTCAACGCCGCGCGATCGAAGATACGGCGTGGCCGGGACTCGCGCACCTTCAGGTCTTCCGGCACACCTTCGGGCGAGATGGTGAAGTCGATATCCACCCAGCCCTCGGTCTTGTCGACCTGCGCCTGGTTCGGATACTTCGCCGCCACTTCACGAGTCCGCGGCAGCGTGCCTGCCTGCACCACCGTGCCGGAATCTATATTCTGAGCGGGAGCTGCAACGCTCTTAGTCTCCACCGGCGCCTCGCGAACCATCGTAGGCACCGGCGCGGGTTCCGGAGCAACCACCACCGGTGTCGGCTGCGGCGGCACTGCGCGACGCGGAGCTTCAGCGACAACGGGCGGCGGACGCGACGCTTCCGCCAGCGCTCGTTCGATCTGCGCAAGCGCCGGGCCCGCAGAGCCAAGCTGACGTGCCGCATTCACGAGACTCTGCGCCTCATCTTTCTTTCCTTCGGCCAGCGCGACGCGAGCCGCATCTGTGAGATTGGTGTTCAGTTCGCGGAACGCCTGGGCAACAGTGGGATCGGCTGGATCGATGCGACGTGCTTCGGTAAGGCTATCGCGCGCACTGCTGCCAGCCGGTGCAATCAGGCGACCATCCTGCATGCGTGAAGTCGCCTGAGCGACCAGCGCACGAATGCGATTGCCCACGTCGCGCGCCTGGCTGAGCTTGTGACGTTCGTTTTCGCGCGCAATCTGTGTATCGAGGAACTTCAAACGGGGATGCGTGGCATCGATGTCACGCGCGGTTTCTATGTTGCGAACGGCTTCCTCGATGCGCTCGGCAGTCAGCTCGGTTTCGGCGCGCTCCAGGATTCTATCTACGACCGAGCGCACGCCGGCCTTGGCTGCTTCGCTGTTCGGATCGATCGCCAAGGCGCTGCGATAGAAATCCAGCGCGCTTTCGCCCCGCGGTTCGATATAACGATTCTGGTCGAACGCCGCCTTGGCCAGCGTCAGCTCTGCCTGCAACGGATCCGGCTTGCCGGGTAACTGATCGGTCTGCGTCGGTGTCGCAACGACTACCGGTGGCGGCGTCGGTTCGGCCGTAAACATTTTCACGCCAGTCCAGATGGCGCCGATTGCAACGAGCAGGCCGATGGCCAATGCGCCATAAGTCGCGACATAGTTTCGATTGCGCCCGTCGGCGCCCGAGCCCCCGCTCAGACGGCGGCCCGTCGCTACCAACTCAGCGTGCTGAAGCGCCGCGGCCTCCAGGGCGAGCCGCGCCTGGCCGTGTGACAAAGGTGTCAGTAGAAAGCGGAAGATGCGGCCCGCTGCCGTGAGCTGCATCAGCGAAGCGCTGTCTTCGCGCTTGCCTGCCACCACCACGACGAGTTCTGGAAAGTGCTGCGTCAGCTGCGAGAGCATCGAGGCCGCATCGGCGGTGCTCTCGGTATCGATCAGCAATATGCCAGGATGCAGGCTGAGGAGCTGCTCTGCGATCCTGTCTAAATTCGCCGCCTGCGTGAGAGGCATGTTGCGCGGTGCTGCCCTGCGCACCGTGTCTACCAACTGCACGTCGCGGCTCAATACCAGCAATCGCGTCTGTGCAGACGACTCGCCGGACGACGGATTGGGCTCGTCCTCGACAGGACTGATGGATTGCGCAGTGGCCATGATCGCTCCCTTAATAGATTTTTGCTGGTTTCGCTGAATACTATTCATGTCGCGGCCGACAACTGAGACCTGTTACGCAGTTGAGCGCCAGGGCAGCTGAGAAATTTTCATCCACATTTACGTTTGCACCAATTCAGCTCGACGCTGCCTCCGCCCGCACCACGGAAGCTCTAAAACCCGGGAAAACTGCGGCGATTTCGTGTTTGAGTTCACAGAGTTGCTATGCTGCTGCGCCCGCCTCCCGGCCTTCTCCTTTATCTGTCTAATCCGATGTCTCACTCGCTCAAACCGTTCCTGGCGTGCGTTCTGTTCACTGGATTGACGATTGGCAGCGTCGTCACGGCCGCCAACGCGCCGGCTCCGCTCGTGCTGATGAGCGACTTCGGCACTCGCGACGGCGCCGTCGCAGCAATGAAAGGTGTGGCCTATAGCGTGTCGCAGAAGCTGCTGGTGGCGGACCTCAGTCACGACAACAACGATGGCATTTTCGCGGGAGCCTACCGGCTGTACCAGGCGGAAGAATTCTGGCCGGCGGGTTCGGTGTTCGTCACCGTCATCGATCCGGGCGTCGGTACGCAGCGGCTCTCGGTGGTGCTCAAGACCCGCAACGGGCACTTTTTCGTGGGCCCCAACAACGGACTGATGACCTTCGTGGCCGAGCAGGATGGGATCGAAGAATTGCGGCAGATCGACGAGAAAGTGAACCGGCGCCCCGGCTCGGAAAACTCGCACACCTTTCACGGCCGCGATGTCTTTGCCTATACCGGCGCACGCCTCGCCGCCGGCATCATCTCGTTCGAACAGGTCGGCCCTAAGCTGCCCGCGCAGCAGCTGATCTCGATTGCTTACCGCAAGCGGGCGATCGCCGCGGGCAAGGTCACCGGCATCATTCCGGTGCTCGACGTCCAGTACGGCAACGTCTGGACCAACATTCCCCAGGCCCTGTTCGAACAACTGCACATTGTTCATGGCGACTCCGTTCACCTGCGCATTTATCACGGCGAGAAACTGGTCGATGAAGTGCGTGCGCCCTATCGGAAGACCTTCGGCGATGTCCCGATCGGCGCGCCTGTAATCTACATCAACAGCCTGCTGAACGTCGCGCTCGCGCTCAACCAGGGCGATTACGCGGCGGCTCACAAGGTCGGCTCGGGCGTGGATTGGTCCGTGGAGATCCGCAAGGAGTAGGGAATCAGAGTCTCTCGCCAGGGGCGCTAAGCACGCAAAGGCAAGAACAATAAGGGGGTCGGCTCCAATCCCGTCCCGCCATTTCCTTCTCCTTGGCGTGCTTTGCGCCCTTGGCGAGAGACCTTTCATCCGATCCCCCTCCCACCCAGGCGAGACTACTGACACGACGGCACGCGCGAGGGCTAGAATCGGCGGTCTGATATTCCAGGAGTTCCCCATGACGCTATTGCTGGCATTGCTGATCGGAGTGATCGCAGGACTGCGGGCGATGACTGCCCCGGCCGCGATAAGCTGGGCGGCGCATGTCGGCATCCTCGGTCTGGAAGGCAGCTGGCTGGCATTCATGGGCTACGCGTGGACGCCCTGGATATTCACCGTGCTCGCCATCGGCGAACTGGTGACGGACCAGTTGCCGACGACTCCGAGCCGCACGGTTCCGGTCCAGTTCGGCACGCGAATTCTCAGTGGCGCCCTGTGCGGAGCGGCCATCGGCATCACCACCGGATCGCTGATCGCGGGAACCGTTGCCGGAGCGGTCGGCGCAGTGATCGGTACGCTCGGTGGGCGGGCCGTTCGCGCCCGTCTCGCTGCCGCCTTCGGCAAGGATAGGCCCGCTGCGCTGATCGAAGACGTCATCGCGATCGGCGGCGCATTGGCCATCGTCGCCGCCCTATGAGCCAGCGGTTCGACGCCATCATCATCGGCGCCGGCCAGGCCGGGCCGTCGCTGGCGGGTCGCTTGACCGCAGCGGGCAAGACCGTCGCCCTGGTCGAGCGTCATCTGTTCGGCGGCACCTGCGTCAACACGGGCTGCATGCCCACCAAGACTCTGGTTGCCAGCGCCTACGCCATGCACCTCGCCCGTCGCGGCGCAGAGTTCGGCTTCAGCTTCGGTGGCGACCTGAAGATCGACATGGCGCGAGTGAAAGCCCGAGCCAACACCGTCACCATCAATGCCCGCACCAATGTCGAAAAGTGGCTGCGCGGAATGCCTGGTTGCACGGTCCTGCAGGGACATGCGCGATTCGAAACAGCCGACACCATATCCGTGGGCGAC
The DNA here is from genome assembly GCA_040509875.1 of Steroidobacteraceae bacterium. GTDB lineage: Bacteria > Pseudomonadota > Gammaproteobacteria > Steroidobacterales > Steroidobacteraceae > Steroidobacter. The sequence continues at coordinate 25,581 of JBEVKB010000143.1, forward strand.
CAGCAGCTCACGGCGCCCAGCATTTTCGTGAACGTCGGCGGCCGCGCCGCCATCCCGGATTTTCCGGGCGTCAAGGACGTGAAGTACCTGACCAACACATCGATGCTCGAGTTGGATGTGCTTCCCGAGCACCTCGTGGTCGTCGGCGGCAGCTACATCGGTCTCGAGTTCGCACAGATGTATCGACGCTTCGGCGCGCAGGTCACCGTGGTGGAGAAAGGCCCTCGCCTGGTGAGCCGCGAAGACGAAGACGTGTCCAGCGCCATCCGCGACATTCTCGAAGGCGAAGGTATCAAGATTCGCAGCCATGCCGAGTGCATCAGCCTGTCGGCGCACGACAAGGGCGTCGGCGTGCAGGTCAATTGCGAATGGGGCGAACCGGAAATCATCGGCTCTCATGTGCTGCTGGCGGTCGGACGACGTCCCAACACCGACGATCTCGGTCTCGACAAGGCTGGCATCGCCACCGACGAGCGCGGTTACATCGTCGTCGACGATAGTCTTGCGACCAATGTGCCCGGCGTCTGGGCCATGGGCGATTGCAACGGCCGCGGCGCCTTCACGCACACGGCCTACAACGATTTCGAGATCGTGGCGGCGAACCTGCTCGACGGCGATCGTCGTCGCCTGAGCGACCGCGTGCTCGGCTACGCACTGTACATCGATCCGCCGCTGGGTCGGGTCGGCATGACCGAAACACAGGCACGCGCCTCCGGTCGGCCGCTGCTCATCGGTCGGCGTCCCATGAGCCGCGTGGGCCGCGCCACCGAAAAAGCGGAGACGCAGGGCTTCATGAAAATCATCGCCGACGCGCAGACCCGCAAGGTGCTGGGCGCTTCCATTCTCGGCACCAGCGGCGACGAAGCCATTCACAGCATCCTCACGCTGATGAATGCGGACGTGCCTTACTCTGTCCTGCAGCGCTCGACACCTATTCATCCCACTGTGTCGGAGCTGCTGCCGACGGTGCTTGGCGATATGCAGGCGGTTTCGGAGAATTCTCACGCGGAGCACGCGGAGCAGAAAAGCAAGTGAGGGTCGGAATCAGGTTCGGATCCGCCTCCGGCTAATTTTATCTATCTTCTCTGCTCGGCGTGCTCTGCGCGTGCTCTGCGAGAAACATTCTTCCCCTTGATCAAAGACGATTCCCATGAGCGACGATTCAAGCAAACGCACCGTTGACAGCCTGCGCGAAGCGGCACTGGCGTATCATGAATTTCCCGTGCCCGGAAAACTCTCCGTGGTCGCGACCAAGAAGCTTTCCAACCAGCACGATCTCGCACTGGCGTATTCGCCGGGCGTAGCGGCGGCATGCGAGGAAATCGCCGCCGATCCCGTGAAAGCCCTGCGCTACACGGCGCGCGGCAACCTGGTCGCCGTGATCACCAACGGCACGGCCGTGCTGGGCCTGGGCAACATCGGCCCGCTCGCCGCCAAGCCCGTCATGGAAGGCAAGGCGGTACTGTTCAAGAAATTCGCCGGCATCGATGTGTTCGATATCGAAATCAACGAGCACGATCCGGACAAGCTGGTGGACATCATCGCCGCGCTGGAACCGACGTTCGGCGGCATCAATCTCGAAGACATCAACGCGCCGGAATGTTTCGAGATCGAACGCAAGCTGCGCGCTCGCATGCGCATCCCGGTATTCCATGACGACCAGCACGGCACCGCCATCATCGTCGGCGCCGCCGTGCTGAACGGGCTCGCCGTGGTGGAGAAGCAGATCCGCGACGTCAAAGTCGTAGTCAGCGGCGCGGGCGCGGCTGCGCTCGCGTGCGTCGATCTGCTCGTCGACCTGGGATTGCCTAAGGAACACATCTGGCTCACCGACCTGGCCGGCGTGGTCTACGAAGGCCGTACCGAACTGATGGATCCGGACAAGGAGCGTTTCGCTCAGCCTACTACGCATCGAGTCCTGCGCGACGTCATCACCGGCGCCGATATTTTTCTCGGCTTGTCGGCAGGCGGCGTATTGAAAGCCGACATGGTGACGACCATGGCGCCGCGCCCGCTGATCTTCGCACTGGCGAACCCGACTCCCGAAATCCTGCCCGCGGAAGTCAAAGCAGTCCGTGACGACGCCGTGATCGCCACCGGCCGCTCCGACTATCCGAACCAGGTGAACAATGTCCTGTGTTTTCCGTTCATTTTTCGCGGCGCGCTGGATGCGGGCTCCACGACGATCACGCGTGAAATGGAGATCGCGGCAGTGCATGCCATCGCCAATCTCGCGCGCATGGGCTTGAACGAAGACGTGAAGGACGCGTACGGCATCGACGACCTGTCGTTCGGCCCCGAGTACATCATTCCCAAACCTTTCGATCCGCGCCTGATCGTGCACATCGCACCGGCAGTGGCGAAAGCGGCAATGGACTCGGGCGTGGCGCAGCGGCCGATCCAGGATTTCGACGCCTATCACCAGCAGCTGCAGCAGTTCGTGTACCAGTCGGGCACGATGATGGCGCCGATCTATGCAGCCGCCCGCAAGGTGGCGCCGGAAACATCGCGCATCGTGTTTGCGGAAGGCGAAGACGAACGCATCCTGCGCGCGGTGCAGATCCTGGTCGAAGAGAAACTGGCGCAACCCATTCTCGTCGGCCGCCCCGCCGTCATCGCCAGCCGCATCAAGAAATTCGGCCTGCCGTTGCTCTCCGGGCGCGACTTCACGGTCGTGAACGTAGAACACGACGAACGGCACCGCGCGTTCTGGATGGAGTATCACGGCCTGATGGCGCGTCGCGGCGTCACGGCACAGTACGCGAAGCTCGAAATGCGACGTCGCACGACGTTGATCGCGGCCATGCTGTTACGTAAAGGCGCTGCCGACGGCATGATCTGCGGCATGATCAGCACCACCGCTCGCCATCTCGAATACATCGATCGCGTGATCGGCAAGCGTGAAGGCACTCATGTCTACGCGGCCATGAACGCGCTGATCCTGCCGAACCGCCAGGTGTTTCTGGTCGACACGCATGTGAATGCGGATCCGACCGCGGCTCAGCTCGCTGAGATCACGCAGCTGGCTGCGGAAGTCGTCAGGCGCTTCGGCCTGATCCCGAAAGTGGCGCTGCTGTCGCATTCGAATTTCGGCACGCATGACACGCCCTCGGCAATCAAGATGCGTGAGACGCTGGCGTTGCTGCGAGAGCAGGCGCCGACGCTCGAGGTCGATGGTGAAATGCACGGCGATACTGCACTCGATGAAGCGCTACGTCGCAAGACGCTGCCGGAGACGACGCTCACCGGGCCAGCTAATTTGCTGGTGATGCCCAATCTCGACGCTGCCAACATCGCTTACAACCTGCTGAAGACGGCGGCGGGCAATAACATTGCCGTCGGGCCGATCCTGCTGGGCGCGTCGGCGCCGGTGCATATATTGACTCCGTCTGCGACAGTGCGGCGGATCGTCAATATGACGGCGCTGACAGTGATGGAGGCGAATGCGGGGAGGTAGCGCTTAGCCGCGGGAGCAACTCAACAGAGCCTGGGACTTCGCAGCGATTCGAGGTACCGGTTACCTCGAATGCACGGTCCTGCCCCTCTTTCGAGGCGTTGTCGCTCGGCGCGGCGCGAGCTACTCTCCAGCAATGACTACGACACCCGTTGCCGCTCCCGCCGAACTCGATCCTTCCGATCCCTACGCGCGCGCCGCGCAGACTTTTCCCCGCCTGAGCGAGGACATGGCTGAACGGGTCGCCGCTTATGGCACCGAAGAACGGCTGCCACAGGGCACGATCGTGTTCGCCCGCGGGCAGCGCGGAGTCGATTTTTTCCTGGTGCTCGAAGGCACCATCGAAATCTTCGAACTCGACGATCATGGCCATCCTAAGGTGTTCGCCACCCAGGGCAAGCACCAGTTCACCGGCGAACTCGACCTGTTCAACAACCGCCAGATCCTGGTCTCGGCCCGGACCGGTGCCGACAGTCGCGTGGTGCGCATCAAGCGACCGGATTTCCGGCGGCTGGTGGCAGCGGAAGCGGATATCGCCGAAGTCATCATGCGTGCCTTCATCCTGCGACGCGTGGGGCTCATCCGTCATTCCCAGGGCGGCGTGGTGTTGATCGGCCCCGGTCACAACGCGGATCTGTTACGCCTGCAGCGCTTCCTCACGCACAACGGTTATCCTTATCGGCTGCTCGATACCGAGAAGGATCCGGATGCGAGCGGCTTCCTCGATTGCTTCAGCCTGCGCGCCAACGACTTGCCGGTGGTGATTTCATCCGACGAGCGAGTGCTGCACAACCCGACGACGGCGATGCTGGCCGACGACCTGGGCCTGACGGAAACGTTCGATCCCGATCTCGTCTACGATATTGCCGTCATCGGCGCAGGACCTGCCGGGTTGGCCGCTGCCGTCTATGCCGCTTCTGAAGGCTTGCAGACCATCGTGTTGGAAGGCTTGGCGCCGGGCGGCCAGGCCGGCACCAGCTCCAAGATCGAAAACTACCTGGGATTTCCCACCGGCATTTCCGGCCAGGCGCTCGCCGGACGAGCACAGGTGCAGGCACAGAAGTTCGGCGCGCGCCTCGCGATCTCGCGCAATGTCGCGGGCTTGGATTGCGCCAAGCAACCCTATCGGCTGCGCATGGACGACGACCAGATCGTCACCGCCAACTCCATCGTCGTTGCAACGGGTGCGCGCTATCGCAAGCTCGACGTGGAAAATTACGCGAAGTACGAAGGCCAGGGCATTCATTACGCCGCCACCGCCATGGAAGCGCAGCTGTGCAGCGGCGAGGAAGTGATCGTGGTCGGCGGCGGCAATTCGGCGGGCCAGGCAGCAGTGTTCCTGTCGCGCACCACCCGGCATGTGCACATCCTGGTGCGGGCTCATGGCCTCGCGGCGACGATGTCCGACTATCTCGTGCAGCGTATCCAGCAGTCGCCGAAAATTACTTTGCATATCCGCAGCGAGATCACGGGATTGGACGGCGACGATCGCCTGCGCCGAGTGACTCGGCTGCAGGTCGACACTAACGAATCGCAGGTCCACGACGTCGGTAACGTGTTCGTGATGATCGGCGCCGAACCCAACACGGGGTGGCTGGAAGGCTGTCTCGATTGCGACGCCAAGGGTTTCATCAAGACAGGCAGGGATGAGAAAGGCATGGCGCTGGCGTCGCCTTATGCGACGACACGACCGGGTATTTTCGCGGTGGGCGATGTGCGATCGGGGTCAGTGAAGCGTGTTGCTTCGGGGGTGGGAGAGGGATCGGTGGTGATTCAGGCAGTGCATCAGTTCCTGAATCCGGTGGCGTGATTTTGTCCGCTACGCGGGGGCCGGCTTCGCCCGGAGACCTCACCCGTGCTACGTTCCTTCGAGAGGTAATAATTTGGAAGGCGTCGCATCGCGCGACGCCTTCCTCTGTCGGCAGTTACAACCAGTAACGCGGCGCGTCGTAGTAATCGTACACGCGATCGCGATACGACTCGCCATCACGGCCGGTGAGCTGCTCGATCGTGTCGGCAGGAGCCGCCTGCAGCTGGTCCTTGGTGAGATTGACTACATAGCTGCCCTCGGCTTCGTCGTAATCGAGCGTGCTCCACGGCAGCGGATGATATTTCTCGCCGACGCCCAGGAAGCCGCCGAAGCTGACGACGGCGAACATGATGTTGTTGGAGGTCTTGTCGAGCACGAGGTCCTCGACCTCGCCGATCTTGTGGCCCTTGGCATCCTTCACGTTGGTGCCGAGCACTCGCTTGGCGCGGATCGCGGACGTGTGGCCTGTTGCAGTAGTCATGATTGGATCTCCTCTGCGCTGTCTCGGGTAATGACTATCTAAGGGGATGTGAACGACCGTGCGTCCACTACCAGATTAATGTCGTCGGCGAATGAAGGTTCCCACGCGATTGGCCTTCCGATTTCGGCGGCGCGTCAGCAGCGGCGCTCCTGTGCGAAACTAGCGCTTCGTTTGTCAATGGAACTCGCACTGCCATGGCTGGAAGTCAGGATTTCGCGCCCGATCCGCGCAACGCCGCCGCACTCGTCTATCTGAACGGCGCGCTGATGCCGCGGGAAGCAGCGAAAGTCTCGATATTCGACGGCGGCTTCGTCGTCGGCGACGGTGTCTGGGAAGGCCTGCGACTGCACAAAGGCGCGCTGCTGTTTCTCGATCAGCACCTCGACCGGCTGTACTGGGGCGCCGGGCAGATTCATCTGGACATCGGCATGGATCGCGAGGCGTTGACTCGTGAGATCCGCCGCACACTCGACACCAACAGCATGCACGATGGCGCTCACTTGCGAGTGATGGTGACGCGCGGCGAAAAATCCGCGCCTAACCAGGATCCCCGCAATGCGCTTGGCCGGCCCACCATCGCCATCGTCGCCGAATACAAGCTGCCCAATCCCAAGATCGTGACGCAGGGACTGGCCCTGATCACGTCCTCCATCCGTTGCACGCCCGCCGACATGTTCGACATGCGGCTCAATTCACACAGCCGGCTGAACCTGATCATGGCGCTGCTGCAAGCGATCGATGCAGGCGCCGATGAAGCGTTGATGCTCGATCCCCACGGCTTCGTCTCGAGTTGCAACGCCACCAATTTCTTTTTCGTCTTGGACGGCACGTTGCGTACGTCGAAGGGCGACTACTGCTTCAATGGCGTAACCCGCGGCAATGTCATTCGCCTGTGCCGCGAACAAAGCATCCCGCTGGAACTCGGCGATTTCACGCTCGATGAGGTGTACCGCGCCGAGGAAGCATTCGTCACCGGCACGTTCGGCGGACTGACGCCGGTGCGCAGCATCGATTCGCGGACTCTGCCGGCGACATTGCCCGGCCCGGTGACGCAACGATTACGCACCGCGTACGAAGCGCTGAAGGATTCGCAGGCGGGCGCAGCCTGACCATGGAAGCCATACGCATCGCGATGTGGTCGGGTCCACGCAATATCTCCACGGCCATGATGCGATCGTTCGGCGCACGGGACGACACATCTGTCGTCGACGAGCCGTTCTACGCCGCCTATCTTGCCAGCACCGGCATCGTTCATCCGATGAACGACGCAGTGCTGGCCTCGCAGCCGAACGACTGGCGCGACGTCGTCGACTCGCTGCTCGGCCCGGTGCCCGGTAACCAGCCCGTGTTCTATCAGAAGCACATGACACATCACATGCTCCCGGCATTCGGCCGCGACTGGATGGCGCAGGTACGCAATGCATTCCTGATCCGCGATCCCGCCGCTGTGCTCGCTTCATACGTAAAAAAACGCGGCGAAGTCACGCTGGCCGACATCGGCATCGTGCAGCAGCGGGAGTTGTTCGATCGCGAAGCGGACCGCACCGGGCGTGCACCACCCGTCGTCGCAGGCGTCGACATCCTGGCGAATCCCGCTGCGACTCTGTCGCTTCTCTGTGCGTCGCTTGGGATCGGGTACAGCGATGCGATGTTGCGCTGGCCAGCGGGACCGCGCGACTCCGATGGAGTCTGGGCGCCCGCCTGGTACAACGCCGTTGAGAAGTCGACTGGCTTCGAGGCGCCCCCTGCCGCCGCGAACAAAGCCCTGCCCGATGAATTGCAACGGATTGCGGACCAGGCGCGCCCGTACTATGAATCCATGGCTACGCACCGGCTGGTGGCGGCGGGCCTATAATCCCTCGCACATACATTCAAGGAGCGCGGCGTGAGGACAGGATGGCGTTTGTGGATCGCGGCCTTGGTGGCATGGGTCAGTGTCGCCGGCGTGGCGCAGGCTGCAGATAAACCGAAAGTCGCGCTGGTGATGAAATCCCTCGCCAACGAATTCTTCCAGACCATGCAGGATGGCGCTCGCGCCCATGCCGCAGCCCACGCCGCCGATTACGAACTGATCAGCGTCGGCATCAAGGACGAGATCGACACGTCCGGCCAGATCCGCCTGGTCGAGCAGATGCTGGCGCGTCGTGTCGATGTCATCGTGATCGCACCGGCGGATTCCAAGGCACTGGTGCCGGTACTGCAGAACGCTGTCGCCAAGGGCGTCCTGGTCGTCAACATAGACAATCAACTCGATGCCGCGGCATTGCGAGAGAAGCAACTGAAGGTGCCGTTCGTCGGGCCGGACAATCGCGCCGGCGCCCGCCTCGCTGGCGATTTTCTCGCCAGGCAGCTCAAGGCCGGCGACAAGGTGGGCATCATCGAAGGCGTACCGACCACGGCGAATGCGCAGCAGCGCACGCTGGGATTTCGTGACGCGATGAAGGCCGCAAACGTCACTGTCGCCAGCGTGCAGTCGGGTGAATGGGAACTGCAGAAAGGCAACACGGTGGCTGCTGCGATGATGCGCGAACATCCCGATCTCACGGCGCTCCTGTGCGGCAACGACACCATGGCGCTCGGAGCGGTGGCGGCAATCCGTTCTGCCGGCAAGTCCGGCAAAGTCAAAGTCGTCGGCTACGACAACATCCCCGCCGTGAAGCCGTTGCTCGCCGATGGCCGCATCGCTGCGACGGTGGACCAGTTCGCCGCGAAGCAGGCTGTATTCGGCATCGAAGTGGCGCTCGAGGCGCTGGCGAACAAGACCGCGCAGAGCGCGTTGCCGGCGACATTGAAGACGGACGTGGCGTTGGTTACAAAGTGAGGGCCATGTGCCAGAAAGGATTTCTCCCGCTGAGAGCGCTGGGCACGCTGAGCAGAGAAGAAAATAGATATGCAGAATCGGAATCTCGATCCGGATTCCGACTATATTTTATTCTGCTCAGCGTGCTCAGCGAGAGAGTTTCTTCCGATGTCGGGCGCTCGCTTTGACTCCACTGTTGGCACTCAAATCCCTGGCGAAGGCCTACGCCGCTGCGGTGCTAACCGGCATCGACCTCACGCTGCACGCCGGTGAAGTGCTCGCACTCACTGGCGAGAACGGCGCAGGCAAAAGCACGCTGTCGAAGATCGTTGCCGGGTTGGTGACTGCCGACTCGGGCGAGATGCAGCTCGATGGCGCGGCCTATCAGCCAACGACGCGGCGTGAAGCGGAAGCACGCGGCGTACGCATGGTGATGCAGGAACTCGGACTCATCGGCACGCTCACGGTCGCCGAGAACCTGCTGCTGACCGAGTTGCCCAGCACTGCAGGTGTCATCGACCGCAAAGAACTCAATCGTCTTGCCGTGGTTCAACTGCAGCGTGTCGGATTGAACGAACTCGATCCGTCGCTGGCAGTAGCGGGACTCGGCATCGGTCACCAGCAGATGATAGAGATCGCTCGCGGGCTGATGGGCAACAGCCGAATCCTGATTCTCGATGAGCCCACCGCCATGCTCACCGACCAGGAAATCGGCCACCTGTTCGGCCAGATCGCCACGCTCAAAGCGCAAGGCGTGGGCATCATCTACATTTCGCATCGGCTCGACGAACTGCGGCGCATCGCCGATCGGATCGCGGTGTTGCGCGATGGCAAGCTGGTGACCGTACGTCCCGCCGCCGGTTTCAAACACGACGACATCGTGCAGGCGATGGTCGGTCGCGAAGTAGCGCAGCACCGTGAGCGCGCGCGACGAATTGGTGGCGCCGAAACGTTACGCATCGAACACTTCAGCCGCGGCGCTCAAGTGCGGGATGTCAGTTTACGCCTGCACGCTGGGGAGATTTTCGGCCTTGCGGGGCTGGTCGGCTCCGGGCGCACCGAACTGCTGCGCCTGATCTTCGCTGCCGAGCGTCGCGATGCCGGCTCGCTGTTTCTCGATGGCGCGGCCGTACCGATCGCTCTGCACTCACCGGCGGATGCAGTAGCCGGCAGCATCGGCCTGCTGACCGAGGATCGCAAGTCGCAAGGGCTGTTCATGCACCAGACATTGCGCACCAATGTCACCATGGCGAATCTCGCCCGTCTCAATCCTCGCGGCTGGATACGCACGCTGCTTGAAATAAACGTGGTGCAGGCATGGCTGCAGCGGTTGCGGATTCGCGCGCGCGACGATCAGCAGCAGGTCGGCGAACTCAGCGGCGGCAACCAGCAGAAGGTGTTGTTCGCACGCTGGCTGGAACGTAATTGCAGGATCCTGTTGCTGGACGAACCCACCCGGGGCGTCGACATCGGTGCGCGTGACGATCTATACAACGAGCTCGATGCGCTGGCGGCAGCAGGCAAGACGCTACTGATGGTCTCCAGCGACCTGCGCGAACTGATGGCGATGTGCGACCGGATCGGCGTGATGAGCGCAGGCAAACTGGTCCGCATCTTCGAGCGCGGCGAGTGGACCGAACAGGCATTGCTGGATGCCGCATTCGCCGCCCATCGCGGCGCTACCGATGGAACGCTACACGCCGCATGAAGAACACGCTCGGACTGCCCATCGCCCTGCTCGCCCTGGTCCTGGTCTTCGGCTGGTCGAGCGAATATTTCTTCAGCCGCGATACCTTCATCGCCATCGCCAACGACATTCCGGCGCTGTTGGTGCTGTCGGTAGGCATGACCTATATGCTGGTGATCGCCGGTATCGATCTCTCGATCGGCTCGGTACTCGCACTGGCTGGCGGCCTGAGTGCGGTGGCGATTCTGGAATGGCATTGGAATATTCCGGCAGCCGCGGCGCTGGGATTGGGCTGCGGAATCGCCTGCGGTTTGATCACCGGTGCGGTCAGCGTTGGCTGGCGGGTGCCTTCTTTCATCGTGTCGCTGGGCACGCTCGAAATCGCTCGCGGCAGCGCATACCTCGTCACCGACTCGCGCACCCAGTATGTCGGCGGAGCCATCGGCGGACTGAGCAATCCACTGTGGCTGGGGATTTCACCGGCGTTCCTGCTCGCGATCGCCATCGTCATCGCCAGTCACGTCGTGCTCCGGCACACCGTATTCGGCCGTTACCTCACGGGGATCGGCGCCAACGAAGAGGCCATGCGGCTCACGGGCATCGATCCAAGACCATTGAAGATCATCGTGTTCGTGCTGATGGGGGCTCTCGCCGCACTCGCAGGGCTGATGCAGATCTCACGCCTCGAAGCGGCCGATCCGAACGCGGGCATTGGCGTGGAGCTGCAAGTGATCGCGGCAGTCGTCATCGGCGGCACCAGTTTGATGGGCGGCCGCGGCTCGGTGGTCAACACGTTCTTCGGCGTGCTCATCGTCACGGTGCTGGAAGCGGGACTGGCACAGGTCGGCGCGTCGGATCCGGCGAAGCGGATCATTACGGGGTGCGTGATCATCGCGGCGGTGTTGCTTGATGTGTATCGATCTTCCGCCAAGAAGTAGACATATATAAAGTCCACTCTTGTCTTCTACCTCTCCCCCTTGCGGAGAGGTAGGCAGAAAAAACTACTTCGTCCGCGAGAAGTGCTTCTCATACCACGCGATCGACCGATCCATCATATCCACCACATGTTTCGGCTCCCGCAGCCCGTGGCCTTCGCGCGGATAGCGCACCATCACCGTCTCGACGCCCGCATCCTTCAACCCGATATAGAACTGCTCGGACTCCGCGACGGGAACATCGTTGTCGTTCTCGCCGTGCATGAGCATGGTGGGCGTCTTGACGTTGGCCACGTAGCGCAACGATGAGCGGCGCCACAGTTCGTCCATCCAGTCGGCGACGTGCGGACGCACGCCGAACTCCATGTCCTCGTACATGTTGTAGTAGGTCATGTAGTTGTAGCTGACCAGGTTGATGATGGGCCAGCGCGGAATCGCCGCCTTGAACATGGGCGTGGCCGTGACGATCCAGGCAGACAACTGTCCGCCGTAACTGCCGCCTTCGACACCGAGGCGCTCCGGATCGATCCAGGGGTTGCGTCGCACGGCGGCGCGCACGCCGTAGATCACGTCCTGTGCATCATCGCCATTCTGGTTGCGGAACACAGCGTCGGACCAGGCTTGTCCATAGCCGGTCGATCCGCGGTAGTTCACCATCAAAACCGCATAACCTTGCGCGGCATAGACCTGGTTGGGAAAGTTGAACGCAGGTCCCTGCTGTCCATGCGGTCCGCCGTGGATGACGGCGATCAGCGGATGCTTCGAGTTCGCGGTCAGGTCCAGTGGACGTGTCAACCAGGCTTCGACTTCGTACTTGTTGTCGTTGCTGACGAAGGTGAACGCCTCGGTGGTCGCGACCCGCTTGCCCTTGAGCACATCGCTATTGAGCGCCGTCAGGACTTTTTTCGTGCTGCCCGATTTCACATGCAGCTGCGCCAGGTCCTGTGTACCGGTGAACGCGTAAGCCAGCTGCGAGCCCTTGCCGGGGCTGAAGTCCGAAACACTGCCGGCATCCTCGATCACGACTTCCGGTTTGCCGCCGTTCAACGGCCAGCGATACAACCGTACGTTGCCGCGTTCCTGCACGGTCGCATAAATCGAACTGCCGTCCGCCGACCACTGCGGCGCTCCCTGGCGATTGTCGACGCTGCGGCCCAGCTCACGTGGATCGCTACCGTCGGCCTTGATGGTCCACAGATGCGTATCCTCCATCTGCGTTTCCAGGTCGGCCATGCCGCGGCGTGTGCCTTGGTATGCGATGGTCTTGCCATCCGGCGACCAGCTCGGCCGGTATTCGCCGCTCTCCGTCGCGGTGATACGCCGCAGGCTGCGGTCGTCGACCTTGATCGCGAACAGGTCGTGGTTGAAGAATTCCTCGGCGCGCGGATCGCGATTGGAGACGAACAGGATTTCCGCGCCATCGGGCGACCAGTCGATCGAGTGGTCGTCGGAAATTCCGTCGGTAAGCTGCTGCGCCTGCCGGGACGCGATGTCCAGCACGAAAATGTGCAGGCGGCGATTGTCGTTGAAACGCGTGTTGCCCTCGGTGAGCGTGGGCTTGTAGAGATAACGCGTGATGACCATGGGATCGCCATCGGCAATGCCGGTCTCCGGCCCCGGCGTGGCGCTGACGTAGGCAATGCGTTTGCTGTCGGGAGACCAGGAGATGTCGCTGCCGGTGTTGCTCAGCGCGCTGCTGTTACTCCACTGGGTGGCGGCGAGGAACTGGGGTTCGGAACCGTCCGCACGGCAGAGGAAGAGTCCGGACTGTTCGCCCACTTTACCGTTGAACGCAAGCTGCTTACCGTCGGGCGACCAGGTGGGCTGGCTGCCGCGGCTGCTGTCGTCGCCGACGCGCACGCTGTTGCCGCTGGCCACTTCCATGATCCAAAGCTGCGAGTACGGGCGGCCCGCGCCATCGTTGCTCGAAATCGAGTACGCGATGCGCGCGCGGTCCGGTGAGAACTCCACGTCGCCCACGGATTTCATGCGCAGGTAGTCGGCCGATTGCACACGATCCTGGGCTACGACGCTCGCGGTAGCGGTAGACATCGTCAGGCAGAGCAGCAGACGAACGAGGCGGCGCGCCGGGATCGACATCAGAGGCATCAGGGGAATCTCACTTTCGAAGAGCGGTGTATTCGGCAACAGCATCAAGCATCGTCGAAGTCGCCCTCGGCCGACAACTCAGGCGTCACTCGCAGGCGCGCCCGTGTATAGACGTCCTCGAGCAGCGTCCCCTACATGATTCAGTCGCCGCTTTTCATAATGCGAGTCACCCATGCCAGGAGCTTTTGCCGAATTGCCGTATGGAGCGTTCAAGAGCCTTCACAGCGGTATTTGCGTCACAATAAAATCGCGTTATGGACAACGCCATCGTGATGCCGTTCAGGCATGAAAGGTGCGAGCGACGACAAGGAGCGAGACCTGCGCAACACCCGTAAAAAACAGGCTCGGCGCAACTGCCCGCGTTGTGATCGATGGCGCGGCGCGCATCGGGACGATGCGCAATTCTTCGGATTGTCTGCTGGAGGAGGCACTTCTACAGCACACACTTGCACGAAATTATTGATAGTCTTCCGAATCGTAGTCTCCTCGAGCGTCAGAACCCATCCATGACCAGTCACATGCAGAATGCCCTCAAGCTGCTGGGCCTGGACAGCGGCGATAACCCGGCGACCTTATGGAAACATTACAAGGTCCGCCTGGTCGTCCTGCAGAATGCACTCGTCAACGCGAGGACCGAACAAGAGCAGCACCTCGCGCAGACGCGTCTTGCCCGCTTGGTAGCCGCATACCAGTTCGTTCGCAAATCCAATGACACTTCGCCGCCCGTCGATCGTGAAGCGGTCACGCTGTTTCGCGTCGAGACGGAAGCCGCGGCCCAGGTTGGCGATCCGGCCGCGACTGTTCTCGGACCCGGCAGCGTCCTGCAGGGTCGCTACGAAATCGAAGAGGAACTCGGCGACGGCGGCATGGGCTGCGTCTTCGCCGCCCGCGACCGCCTGAAGAACGAAGACGTCGCGATCAAGGTATTGCGCAGCGAGCTGCTCTCCAGCGCCGCCGCCCGCGAACGCTTCATCACCGAAGCCAAGATCTCCTGCCGGCTGTCGCATCCGAATATCGTGCGCGTCTTCGACGTCGGCGTTGCGAACGGTCGCTACTTTTTCACCATGGAGCGACTGAACGGCACGAGCCTGCGTAGCCGCATGCAGGCGCAGCTGGCCACCGGACGACCTTTCTCCATCGAAGAGGCGACGGTGATCGCCGAGCAGCTGCTCGATGCCCTGCGCCACGCTCACAGCTTCATCGTCCATCGCGATCTCAAGCCGGAAAACATCTGGCTGGACGAGGCCGGCGCGGTGAAACTCATGGACTTCGGCATTGCCCGCGCACTGCTGCAAGGACAGGTCACTCGCACCGGCATGTCCATGGGCACTGCCTATTACATGGCGCCCGAGCAGCACACCGACGCCAAGGATGTGGACTGGCGTGCGGACCAGTATGCGTTCGCAGTGATCATGTACGAGATGCTCACCGGCCGTGTGCCGATGGGCGCCGTGCAACCCATCGAGAAACTGCGTCGGGATATTCCCAAGCCCTTCGCCCGCGCCATCATGAAAGCCATGTCGCCGCGTCGCGAGGCTAGATTCGCCAGCATGCGCGAAATGCAGAACGTGTTCGCGCTGCGCCGTGAAGCGGACGTTCCGGGAGCGATCCTGGTCGCCATCGGCCGTGCGCTCGTGCTGGGCACCACCGCCGGTACGGTGTTCGCCTATTTCGATTGCTTGAGCCTCGCGCGCATCCACGAGTGGATGTATCCGTCGGGCGTCGCAGTGGGTATCGGCACGGCGCTGCTGGTCGAACTCGGCGAGTATTTCTTCCGTTCGCGATTCCGCTGGCACACCTTCGCCGCGTTCACGACTGCCGTTCTGTGGATCGCCGTCGTGCTGCTGGTCGCGCAACGCCTATCGGCGCTGAGCAACGGGTTGGTCGTGATGTTGTGCGGCAGTGTCTGGGCAAGCGGCATGGACTACGTCACGCGCCGCTTCCGGATCGCCGAAGGCCGCTACCGCCTGCCCGTCGCCGTCTTCGCGGGAGCATTCGGTACGCTGCTCGGCCTCATGCTGTTGTTCGAAGTCGATATGGGCGCGGACAGAAACTACTTGTACAGCGCACTCAGCGGCATGATCCCGGCAATGATCATTGCCTCCGCCTCACTACGCCGCCGGTTGTGGCGACGTCGTGATTCGCTGGCGTCGGCGTTGAAAAGGTATGCGCCGAGATCGCCGAGCGGAGCGGGTTGATCTTCCTTTCGAGGGTTGACCGGCGCAGCCGGCAAAACGCGTCAGCGCAAAAGGTCAGGCCGACCGCAGCATCCCAGCCGACTCCACCGCATCCGCCTGCTCGCTGCGAACATAGCTGACCACCTGGACGGTAGTGCGTGTCTCCGCCGACACCAGTTCCCCGAGCACTCTTTCAGTCAGAGCGAGTTGCCCCGTCAGGGCATCCCAGCGAACGCGAACGGCGGCGGCCTGTTTGAGATTGAGGCCGGTCAAGGTGAAGCAGGTGGCGCGCGTGCCATCGCTGACGACCCAGTAGTCGCGGTTCGTAGCCTTGTCCCAGGCGCGGGCGAAAAAACGGTTGCTCAGCTGCGCGCCCAGTTCGCCCGCCTCGGGCAGAGCTTCCAGCAGAATGGTCAGCGCAGCCTTGTCAGCGACGCGAGCGTCGGCACGCGCTACGCGGATATCTTCCTCTTCGCTGGGACGTTTTCGGCCGAACCAACCCATGTTCCTCACCTTCCGATGCTGTGCTTCGCGCCGCGATTAGACGCGGTTCGGGAATGCGACTCCTGTGACACACCTCTCGATATTGCCCAGTCGGACCGGCCGCGTTGCCGATTCTGTCGAATGCAGCGGGAGCACTCATGCAACGCCGTTCGCCCTGGGTGAGGCAGTTCACGCAAGATGCGGGGCAAGTCTAGCCGACACCGGGCCGCTACATAAACCGTAAAGGCGTCCGGCGCATCCAAGACGCGGTAGCCGATTCCGCGTTGATGCCTTGCTAGCGCCTAAGGCTCACCTTTCAACGGCCCAAACCCCGTCGGCGGCGTGCGATGTTTCGTCGCCGCCTCGTATGCCGACGCGATACGCAGCAGCGTGGGCTCGTCGAAAGGCCGGCCGACGATGTCCATGCCGACGGGCAGCTTGGCCATCACCGGACCCACCAGCTTGGTCGGTTCGCGACCGCCCTCAGCAAATACTCCTTCCGGAATCGGCGGCGGCGGCGGCGCAGAGGGATCGCGCACGCGGTCGTAGACCTGCGTGGTGAATCCGGCAGGCACCGTGATCGCCGGAAATCCCTGCTGGCCGAGGAAGCTCCATGCGCCACCGCGACCGTTGATGGGAGGCTCATCCGGTTGACCGAGCACTGCCGGCGGCAGGTTCGTCGTCGGGTACACCAGCGCATCGAGATTCTGCTCGGCCATGCATTGCAGGACCATCTCCTGTACGGCGAAACGGCGCTGCATGCGTTCGGCCATATTCAGCTCCACCGGCTTTTCCGCGCTGACGCGCTGCTGGCGGCGATCGGTGAAATGCGGATCGTCGTAGAACGTCGACTTGTTCACCAGGTCGGTGTTGCTCTTGATGTTGGCGTCGCCGCGTCGGCGCAGGTACAGGTTCATCTCGAACTTGCTCTCGCCCACCGCCTGCGCCGGGCCGAAGTCGCGCAACGTCACTTCGGGCGCCAGCGACGGCGTCGTGGTCATGTCGATGAGCTTGGCGATGTGGTCGCCACTGGGCTTGCCCTGCGCGTCCACAGGGAACAGCGCCGGGAAGCGCTTGGTGAACAGCTTGTTGTCCAGTTGCGGGACGTACTTCTTCAGGCACTCGCTGAACAATGCTTTGCCCGCACCCGGATCGACAACCGTCGCGCCAAGCTTGGCGAGATCGCCGCTGGCCCGCTCGACGATGTCGATGGTCTGCTCGTCCGTCTTGGTGAACTTGCTCTTGTCCATGTACTCGCGCACCACGCCGATACGCAGACCGGACAAGGATTTTTCGCGGGCGAAGCTGGCGTAAGGCTGCGCCGGCTTGCGGCCGATGCCGAACACCGTGAGCGGATCCTTGGGATCGTAGCCCGCAAAGGCATCGAGAATTTTTGCGGCATCTTCCACGTTGCGACAGATCGGACCGACGCGCGTGTTGATTCCCATGCCGATCATGCCATCGCGACTCACCAGTTCCTGCGTCGGCGAGATACCTACCGAATTGCCGGCGCGTGCCGGGCCACGGATGGATGAGCCGGTTTCCTCGGCAATGGCGCAGGTGACGAGATTAGCCGCCACCGATGAACCGGAACCGGAACTGGAGCCGCTGGGGCTGCGCGTCGTGTCATAGGCATTGCAGAACACGCCGCCATACGAACTGCGCGGACTCGTGCCGCCCGCATATTCAACCAGGTTCGCTTTCGCCAGGATGATCGCGCCCGCCGCACGCAGGCGCTTGATGAACGTCGCATCTTCGGGCGGGCGATCGTTCGCGTACGGTACATCGGCGCCACCGGTGGTGCGCATGTCGAATGTGTCGTATTGATCCTTGAACGCCAGCACCACGCCTTGCAGCGGCCCGACGAGTTTGCCGCTCGCCGCAAACTCCTTGTCCTGTGCCGCCGCCACTTCCAGTGCGTCGGGCATGTCGGCGGACGCATCCACCTTGTCGGTCTGGCTGCGCGCCTTGCGTTCGTCGAAACCCCATTTCTTACGCGTCGCCGGTCGCAGGTTCAATGTCTGCAGCGCATTGAGCTGGCCCGCATTGGCGATGGGCGTGATCGGCCCGAGAATCCCCTGCGGTTGTTTGACGCACGTGCCGTTGTAGGCCTTGATCCGTTTCAAGTACAGCTCCACCAGCTGCACGGTAGTGAGCTTGCGGGCGAGGATCGCCTGCTGGATATCGTCGATGGTTGCTTCCTGCAAATGAAAGTCCGCCCCCCGCACCGTCGGTGGCGCCAACGCCGTGACGAGGTAGGCTGCCATCGCGCAGGCAATGAGCCGGCCGGCATTTTTGAACGTGGTCACCGGACGGGGCATGGCGCGATCTCGTGGATAATCCATATCGCACAGACGCAATATCAGCCGGAGCCCCTACTGGCAGGAGAATCAAGAATCTCTCGCAAAGCGAGAAACTCTTATTCGGCAGGAGCCACAGCCGTCCGGACTATTGACTGGTCAATGACCTTGACGTTCGACGCGGCGACGGGAAGCATCGACAAGGCATTGCGCGCCTGCTCCTGGTACTTGAGCGCCGAAGCGCGCAGGTTGCCATCTTCGACGCGGAACGGTGTCTGAGCGATGTAGGTCAGGGTGCGGGGCACGCCGAACTCGCTGAACAGCGGGCGGATGAGAAGCATGCCGCCGTAACGCAGGACCTCCGTATATTCCAAGTCGTCGCGCCATACGCGTTTCTGGAACGAGGCGAAGTCCTCCGGCCAGACCCGGTCGATGCGGTTGGAATTGAACATGCGCTCGCGCCGTTCCTTGAGGTGCTGGGCGATGCCGCCCGCCAGCATCTCGCAGGGTAAGCGCTTGCCGACTTCGACGGACGCGCAATCTTTGTGCGGCCATGACTGGCCGTGCGACTTGGCGGCCTCCTGCAGGAAGGCGCTCCATAGCGCGTTGTCGACGGCTTCGATGACCGAGAATTCCTCGCGCTGGTGCTCGTTCTCGTAGACTGGCCAGTAATAAGCGGCCCAGCGCAGCGGGTTGGGCATCTTCGACATCAGCATGCGGCGAGGGAATAACAGCGTCTGGCTATCGCGATCGTAGACGATGCCGCCATTCAAGCTCGCGTACTCGGGATCGTCGCTCTTGATGAACTTGATATTGATCTGGGTCGGCATGGTGCCGAACACGTTGCCGAAGGCGTAATCGATCGCCTCGGTTCGATACGACACCAGCGCTGCAAAGTTCTTCTCGCAGAGACGTCGTCCGCTGCTCTCACACGCCATGCCTGTCAGCGGCAGCAGCGTCAACACCCACGCGATCCACAGTTTCGGGTTCACTGTCGTCACTCCGATACGCAACCGGCCAATACGTTATGTTCTCTCCCAGATTATTTTGAGTCGCTCGATCGATACCGCTGCAAAACATGTGCCTTGCGCGCGGATCCCCTCTTACGTCCGAGACTGCACCGTGCCGATGATCGACAACGTGACCGAATCGACGTTGCCGTCATTTATAGCACTTCGATTGTCGCTACATCCGTACGGTTCGGCACACATCGCACCGTTGCGTTCGCATCGTCACGAAGCGACGGCTCCACGTTTCTGCGTCACGTGAGCGCATACGCCGCAGCGAGCCAAGCGGTTCCAATCGAGACGAGTCGGTTTGAAAAAAATTCAGCGACGGATCGCAACGATGCCATCGCCATCGAGGTCGGTCCTGAAACCGGCGCGTCGCAGCCGTGTCGACACTTCCTCGGGCACATTGCGTCCGCTGGTGATGCGGTTGGGCGTGCCGGTGTAATGAAACAATCGGCCACGACGACGGATCACCCGCGCGAGTTGGTCGTAGAACAACTGCGAGTACAGTTCGCCAGCGATGCCGAAACGTGGCGGGTCATGGAGAATCGCATCGACGGAAGCATCGGGCAACGTCGTAATGGCCGCAGTCACATCGCCGAGCGTGAGAGTCAGCACACCATCGGTCGCCGCTCCCGGCTGCGGCGACCATGGATTCAGGCTGCGCAGCCAGATCACATCCGGATTCTTCTCGAACGACAGCACTTTCGCGGCCTGTCCCTGCAGGCAGCATGCAGCGAAGTAACCGAGGCCGCCGCAGGTATCCAGGATGAGCTTGCCCTTTGGCTGAATCAGACCGACTTTACGCAGTGCGTCCGCGTAGGGCGACACCGTCGCGGTCGGCAGCATCTTGATGCCGTCGATTTCGAAAGTCGGCGGTCCCCATGGCGTGGGCACCAGCTTGATCAGCGACGTTGCGTATCTGGACACCGGTTCGAACGCATCGCCCGACCAGTGATAGATGGTTCGCGGCTTGCAGGTTTGCAGGTACGGGAACGACTGCCCTTCCCAGGTCCAGGTCGCGGCCTGCAACGTCACCGTCGTCGTCGACTTACCCAGGTCCATCGAGCACTGCATGGTGGCATCGCCGGCGCGCAGTGCGGCGTGCAGTTGTTCATTTACATCGACAGTCAGTAACGGTCCCATCGTCTTCCTATTTTTCTACGTCTCCCGGTGGCCGCGAGAGGTACGGAGCCGGCTATGGCATGATAGTGGCTATCAGGGGTGCAGTGCGTGCCGGCCGGAGTTGCCGTATGCAGAACAAGACCACATCGATCGATATCGCCTATCTTGCCGGTGTTTCGCAGCCGACGGTATCGCGGGCGCTACGCGGCAGTCCCATGGTCAGCGAGAACACGCGCCGGCGCATCGAGCTGATCGCGCAGCAGCTCAATTACAAGGTGGACAAGAACGCCTCCAACCTGCGCTGCCAGCATTCCAATACCCTCGCCCTGCTGCTGTTCGAAGACCAGACGCCGGACGATTCGCTGATCAATCCGTTCTTCCTGTCCATGCTCGGCTCGATCACGCGCGCCTGCGCACAACGCGGTTACGATCTGCTCATTTCGTTCCAGCAGCTCTCCGGCGACTGGCACGTGGATTACGAAGACAGCCGCAAGGCCGACGGCATCATCCTGCTGGGCTACGGCGATTATCTCGAACACCATTCGCGGCTCGAACAGCTGGTGAAGCAGGGAACGCACTTCGTACGCTGGGGCGCGATACTCGAAGGCCAGCCGGGCTTGTCGGTGGGCTGCGATAATTTCCAGGGCAGCGCGATGGCGACGCGACACCTCATCGGCCTGGGTCGCCGTCACATCGCATTCGTCGGCAGCGCCTCCGGCCACTATCCGGAATTCCTCGAACGCTATCGTGGCTATGCCGCAACGCTCGAAGCGGCCGGCATGCCAGTGCGCACCGAGTTGCATGTCGACGCCATCACGCTCGAACAGTCCGGCTACGAAGCCGCCTGCGAACTGCTCGATCGCAAGGTGCGTATCGACGCCGTGGTCGCGGCCAGCGACCTGATTGCAATCGGCGCATTGCGCGCGTTGCAGGAACGAGGCTTCGACGTTCCCGGTGACGTATCGGTGGTGGGCTTCGACGATATTCCGGCCGCGAGTCTCGCAAATCCCGCACTCACCACGGTAATGCAGGACACGCGACTGGCGGGTGAAGTGCTGGTCGACACTCTACTGCGTTCGGTGCGCACCGAGACCGTCGACAACACGATGCTGCCGACGCGGCTGGTGATTCGCCGCTCCTGTGGCGCTCACGACACCAACACTGTCAGTCTGCCGCGAGTTACCGGCGATCGAGCCGCTCCGCTGACGGCTGCGGGACACGCAACACCAGCAGGCCAGCGACGATGAAGCTCACGCCGCCGAGCACCAGCGCCTGCAGCGGCGCTCCACCGAAAAACGTTTTCAGGAAAAAACCCAGCACGCTCGCCGCCACCAGCTGCGGGATCACGATGAAGAAATTGAAGATGCCCATGTACAGCCCCATCTTGCGCGCGGGCACGCTGTCGGACAGCAACGCATAGGGCAGAGATAGAATCGAGGCCCAGGCAAATCCGACGCCGGCCATGGCGAGCAGCAGCCACTGCGGTGTGCGAATGAAGGCGAAGGCAATCAAGCCCGCGCCACCGAGAAACAGATTGACGAGGTGACTCAGGCGCATGCCCAGTCGCGCCACCAGCATTGGAATGACGATGGCCGCGAGCGCCGCGAATCCGTTGTAAGCGCCGAACAGCACTCCCACCCAGTTGGCGCCTTCATTGTAAGCATCGGACTGCGGATCGCGAGTGCCGAAGTGCACGTCGGTGACTGCAGCCGTCGTATAGATCCACATCGCGAACAACGCCAGCCACGAAAAGAACTGCACTGGCGCCAAGCGCCGCATGGTGCCAGGCATCGCATGCAAGTCGTGCATGATGGTTGCGAACATGCCTGAACCGCCGCGGCCATGGATGAATAACGCCAACCCCCACGCCAGAGCGCCGCCGCAGAGAACGTAGAGTTGTGGATCGAGTTCGAAGCCCGCGACGCCTGCCAGGCCGCCGATGCCCGCAAGACTCCAGAACGTTGCCTGCCCGTACCGACCCACACCGTTGCGAGCCGACTCGATAGCGACAGGCTGCCCTTCCGCAAACGCATCCAGCACCGCGGGTGGATATTCGGGCGAACTCCACACCGTCCAGCCCATCGCCCCAAGCAGGACCATCGCTCCGAGATAGAAGGAGTAACGCACCGTGTCCGGCACCGTCGCGCCACTGATGGCATCGAGGTGATTGCTCACGCCGGCTTGCGTCAGCAGCCACGGCAGCATGCTCGCGACCACCGCACCGACGCCGATGAAAAAACTCTGCATCGCGTAACCCGACGGCCGCTGTACCGGCGCGAGCTGATCGCCGACGAACGCTCGAAACGGCTCCATCGAAACGTTGATCGAGGCATCGAGCATCCACAGCAGGCCGGCCGCAATCCACAGGCTGGACGCCTGCGGCATGAACACCAGGGCAAGCGATGCGAAGATGGCGCCGCCGAGAAAATACGGCCGGCGCCGGCCCAGTCGCGTCCAGGTGCGGTCGGAAAAATATCCCACGATGGGTTGCACGATCAGCCCGGTCAGTGGCGCGGCGATCCAGAGGATGGGTATCTGGTCGAGGTCCGCGCCCAGGCTCTGGAAGATCCGGCTGACGTTCGCGTTCTGCAAGGCGAAGCCGAACTGCAGGCCCAGGAAGCCCAAGCACATGTTCCATATCTGCCAGAACGACAACGTCGGATGGGTGCGGGCCGTTACGGGAGTCGTCGTCATCGTGACCGGCGATTGTCCGGTAAAGCGGCAACGGCCGCCTCTATGAATACGTATGCATGCGGCCCGGCCAGCTGAATACGTATGCGCTGGATTGGCAGGGCATGAGGCGTGGGCCGACACTGCGAGCGCCAAGTAAAAATAATCCGGCGCCTATACTTATGTTTCGCCTGCCCGACGTGAACTACCGGCTGTGATTCGTGCCTGGCGACACGCAGCGCCGCTGCTCACCCTCGTTGCTTTTATTGCATCGAGCGTCAGCGCGGCGGAGGCTTTCCGCAGTCGCCAGCCGCAGGATGAGGTCATCTATTTCGTGCTGCCCGATCGCTTCGAGAACGGCGATCCAGCGAACGATCGCGGCGGCATCCAGGGCAGCCGGTCGCAGCATGGCTTCGATCCTGCATCGAAGGCTTTCTATCACGGCGGCGATCTCAAAGGCCTGACGGCCCGCCTCGACTACATCCAGTCTCTGGGCGCGACGGCGATATGGCTGACGCCCATATTTAAGAACAAGCCGGTGCAGGGAGCCGCTGGCGCCGAGTCAGCCGGTTATCACGGTTACTGGATCGCCGACTTCAACCGCGTGGATCCGCACCTGGGCGATGACATGGCGTTACGCGCATTCATCGCTGCCGCGCACGGACGCGGCATGAAAGTCTATTTCGACATCGTCGTGAATCACACTGCCGACGTGATCGCCTACCGTGAATGTCCGGCTGCCCGCTGTCCGTATCGATCGCGTAGCGATCGCCCATACACGCCTTACCTGCCGCGCGGCGAGGGACATGTCAAAGTGCCTGCCTGGCTCAACGAGCCGATTTTCTATCACAACCGCGGCAACAGCACCTTCGAAGGCGAGAGTTCGGAACTGGGCGATTTCGTCGGACTCGACGATCTCATGACCGAGGATCCGCGCGTAGTGCAGGGATTCATCGACATCTACGGCGAGTGGATCGATCGCTACCGCATCGATGGATATCGCATCGATACGGCCAAGCACGTGGACGCCGCGTTCTGGCAGGCATTCGCGCCAGCCATGCTGGCGCGGGCACGAGCGAACGGCATCGACAATTTTCATCTGTTCGGCGAAGTCTCCACTTCGCTCATCGAGCCCGCACTGCTGGCACGCTACACAAGAGTTGCCAAGCTTCCCGCCGTACTGGATTTCGCGTTCGCCAACGCAGCACGCGCCGTTATCGCCGACTCTCGCGGCACGAACGTGCTGGAGCGATTGTTCGCGGACGACCCTCTCTACGAAGGCGGCGAAGCGACGGCATTACAATTACCCACGTTCATCAGCAACCATGACATCGGACGATTCGCCTGGTTCGTGCGGCAGGCCCGTCCTGAAGCAAGCGACGATGAAGTCTTGAAACGAGTGGCGCTGGCGCACGCAATGCTGTTCACCTTGCGAGGCGTGCCGGTCGTATATTACGGGGATGAGCAGGGCTTCATCGGCAGCGGCGGCGACCAGGACGCGAGGCAGGACATGTTTGTAAGCCAGACCGCGGCCTATCGCGCGGAACCACGCTTGCGCTCGTCAAATGCCCGCTTCGATCGGCAGCATCCGCTGTATCGAGCCATTGCCGACCTGGCCACGTTGCGCCAATCCCATGCAGCCTTGCGTCGGGGTCGGCAGGTCGTGCGTAACTCTTCCGATACGCCCGGACTGTTTGCGGTGTCCCGCATCGATCCCAAGTCTCAACAGGAAATCGTCGTGGTCTTCAACACGTCAACTCAGCCGCTGACAGCGAGCGTGGCAATCGCTGCCAGCGCACGGCATTTCACTTCACTGCGCGGCTCATGCCCTGCCACAGCGGCCGTACCGGGCAGCTATCGAGTGACGCTGCCACCTCTCGACTTCATAGCATGCGCCGTGGACGAGTCGCGATGAACGCATCACAACACCTGCACTCGCAAGTCGCTCGCGAGTGGTGGCGCGGCGCGCCCATATATCAAATCTATCCGTACAGCTTTGCCGACTCCAACGGCGACGGCATCGGCGATCTGCCCGGCATCACGCAGCGGCTCGATCACGTCGCCTCGCTCGGCGTCGCCGCCATCTGGCTGTCGCCTTTCTTCACGTCGCCGATGAAGGATTACGGCTACGACATCTGCGACTATCGCGATGTCGATCCGCGCTTCGGCACGCTGGAGGATTTCGATCGACTGGTCGCACGCGCTCATGAACTGGGACTGCGCGTCGTCATCGACCAGGTGTTCTCGCACACCTCCGATCGGCATCCCTGGTTTCAGGAAAGTCGTGCGAATCGCGATAATCCTCGCGCCGATTGGTATGTGTGGGCCGATCCGCGGACGGATGGCTCACCACCGTGCAACTGGCAATCTGTATTCGGCGGGCCGGCGTGGACCTGGGATGCGCGGCGCTGCCAGTACTACCTGCACAACTTTCTAGCCGCACAGCCCGCTCTCAACGTACACAGCGAGTCAGTGCAGGATGCTTTGCTCGACAGCGCACGCTTCTGGCTGGATCGCGGCGTAGACGGGTTCCGGCTCGATGCGATCAACTACGCCATGCACGACCCGTTGCTGCGTGACAATCCTCCCGCTCCCGTCGACGGCATCGCACGCACCCGTCCATGCGACTACCAGTTACCGCTGTTCAACAAATCGCATGCACACATCCCGCAATTCATTCGCCGCATCCGGCGTCTCGCCGATAGTTATGGCGATCGCTTCACCGTGGCAGAGGTGGGCGGCGCCGGCGCCGAAGCGGAAATGCATCGCTTCACCAGCGGCAGCGCGCATTTCCACAGCGCCTATGGTTTCAATTTCCTGCATGCCGACCGGCTGACACCGGCGCTGGTCGAACATGCCGTGAATGCGTGGCCGGGCGATGCAGGCGTCGGCTGGCCGAGTTGGGCATTCTCGAATCACGATGCGCCTCGCGCACCGTCCCGCTGGGCAAGCAACGAAGACAGAGCAGCCATGGCGAGAATGACCATGCTGCTGCTCGCTTGCCTGCGCGGCAATATTTTCATCTACCAGGGCGAGGAACTCGGCCTGCCGCAGGCGCGAATCGACTTCGAACAGCTGCGAGATTCGGAAGCCATCGCAAACTGGCCGTTGACGCTGGGGCGTGACGGCGCTCGGACGCCGATACCGTGGAGTTCGGTCGCCCCGGCGAATGCATCGTCCTGGTTGCCGCTGGTCGCCGAACACCTGGCGCTGGCGGTCGATCGCCAGGAACGCGATCCTGATTCGCAACTCGCTTACACACGCCGTGTGCTTGCACTTCGTTCGGGCAAGGAAGCACTTCTCCGCGGTGCGTTCGAAGTGATCGAGGCCTCCGCTGCGATTCTCGCGTTCAGGCGCAGCACTCGCGAGCAGCAGTTGCTGTGCGTTTTCAATCTCGGCCTGGAGAGGCGCGAGTGGCAGCCTGCCGAACACGACAGCTGGCGGATCATCGAAAGTTCATCCTCCGCTTCCCGCTTAGGCGCTATCTGGTCGCTGCCTCGTCTGTCCGGTGTGGTTGCGGAAAAAGGAACTTCCTCATGATGCTTCGTTGCTGTGCCTGCCTGCTGATTCTCGTAGCGACACCGCTGGCCGCACAGGATGCGACCGTCGCGTCGCCCGACAAGACTCTCGCAGTCGTCATCAGCGTCGACAACGAAGGCCGCCCCGGTTATGCCGTGTCCCGCAAAGGAACTGCGGTCATCACTCAATCGCGGCTCGGCTTCCTGCTCACCGACGCACCCAAGCTCGAACGCAATTTCAAGATCGGCGCGAGCACGACACGTACTGCGGATGAGACTTGGGAGCAGCCGTGGGGCGAGCGCCGCTTCGTTCGCGATCGTTTCAACGAGCTGAAGGTGCGACTGACCGAAACGACACCATTGGCGCGCAGTCTCGACGTGGTGTTTCGCGTCTACGACGACGGCGTCGGCTTCCGTTATGAGTTTCCCGATCAGCCGCAATTGAAGACGGTGAACATCGGCGACGAACTGACCGAGTTCGCTGTCGCGGACACCGGCACGGCGTGGTGGATCCCCGGCGGCGAATGGAATCGCTACGAATACCTGTATCACACCACGGCGGTGGACGAGATCGCGCAGGCTCACACGCCCTTGACGATCAGGACAGCCAAGGGCCTGCATATCGCGATTCACGAAGCAGCGCTTGTCGACTATTCGGCGATGTGGCTGCGGCGGGTCGAAGACACGCGACTCAAGGCGGTGCTGTCGCCGTCCTCGCAGGTCGCGAAAGTCCATCGCGTGGCTCCTTTCACGACTCCATGGCGCACGTTGCAGATCGCCGATACGGCCGGCGGGCTGTACATGTCCAACCTCATCCTCAATCTCAACGAACCCAATCGCCTGGGCGATGTGTCGTGGTTCAAGCCGGCCAAATACGTGGGCATATGGTGGGAGATGCATCTCGACGCGTCGAGTTGGGCATCGGGTGCGAAGCATGGCGCCACCACCGCCAACGCCAGGCGCTACATCGACTTCGCCGCCAAACATGGCTTTCGCGGCGTGCTCATCGAAGGGTGGAACGAAGGCTGGGACGGCGATTGGTTTGCCAACGGGGAAACGTTCAGCTTCACCAAGCCTTATCCGGATTTCGATCTCGCTGGCGTTGCCGCGTATGCCAAGCGCAAAGGCGTGCGCCTTATCGGGCATCACGAAACGTCGGGCAACATCGCCCACTACGAAGAGCAGCTCGCGGATGCGCTGGATCTCTACCGCCGTCTCGGTATCGACAGCGTCAAGACCGGCTATGTCGCCGATTCCGGCGGCATCAAGGCACGCGGTGAGGACGGGAAGATTCATTTCGAATGGCACGACGGCCAGGCGATGTCGCGGCATCATCTCAAGGTGGTGACAGAAGCAGCACAGCGGCACATTGCCGTCGTCGCCCACGAGCCCATCAAGGACACGGGCCTGCGACGCACTTATCCGAATTGGATCGCTCGCGAGGGCGCACGCGGCATGGAATACAACGCGTGGGGCAATCCGCCCAATCCCCCGGAGCACGAAGCCAACCTGGTCTTCACGCGCATGCTCGGCGGCCCGATGGATTTCACGCCAGGTGTGCTCAGCCTCACCGGCAAAGGCGGCCAGCCCATCCAGTCGACGCTCGCCAAGCAGCTCGCGCTCTATGTCGTTATCTACAGTCCGATGCAAATGGCGGCCGACTTACCCTCCAACTACGAAAAATATCCCGGTGCGTTGCGCTTCATCGAGGATGTTCCCACCGACTGGGCGGACACGCGCGTCCTGAATGGCGAAGTCGGTGACTACGTCACCTTCGCCCGCAAGGATCGGAACAGCGAAGACTGGTATCTGGGCAGCGTCACGGATGAGAACGAGCGAACCCTCACCCTGCCACTCGAATTCCTTGACGCGAGCCGCACCTATCGCGCACAGATCTATCGCGACGGCGACACGGCGGACTGGCGCAAGGATAGATTTGCCATCGCCATCGAATCGCGCGACGTGCGTCGCAACGATGTGCTGAAGATCAGATTGGCGCCGGGTGGGGGAGCGGCGGTCAGATTGCGGGCTTTGCGGTAACCGGAAGATATCTCACAAAGGGCGCAAAGCACGCGAAGTAAAGAACGAAGGAATGGCCGGATCGACTCCTGCCCTTAATCTTACCTTGGCGTGCTTTGCGCCCTTTGCGAGAGACCCCTGATCCCCGTAACTCAATCCATCGCATGCGCGGCGTCAGGCTCGATGGATAGCACGCGCACGTTGCCGTCGAACGAAGTCATCCGGTACTTGAGATTGTCGAGCTGCACGGCGTGATCGCCACGCTGCTGCCAGCTCTTGATGGCCTTGGTCATGCGCTCCAGCTGTGCAGCCGAATCGTTCGAGCAATTGGTCAGCTCGATCACTTCCCCCAACGCATCCCGAATCACGAACCAGGCCATGTCTTCCTCATGTGAAATGCCAGGCAAGGCCAGGAAACTGCCATGCCGCCGGCCAGTGTTCAATATTCTCGCGCACCGACGCGACGAATTTCTCACGTCCGCTGTCGGCTTGCCGGGAAATCGTGCGTCCTTGGCAGGCACATTGTGCAGATTACCGGGCCAATTACATTCGCTCCGCCGGAGAATTCAATGAGTACTGCCACCGACGCCAAGTCGACCGACCCTGTCCCCAACTATGCGCCCGTGCTGAGCGGCCTGGTCCCCTACCTCACTGTGAGTAGCGCGAGCGGCGCCTCGGCGTTCTACCAGAAGGCGTTCGGGGCCACCGAGGCGGCCCGTCATCCCCTGGATGAAAAGGGCCGGACCATGCACATCCACCTGTACATCAACGGCGCGTCGCTGATGCTCAGCGATGCCTATCCCGAACACGGCCATCCGCTCCAACAACCCAGCTCGTTCAACCTGACGCTGCAAGTGAAAGACATCGACGCCTGGTGGGCTCGCGCCATGGCGGCGGGCGCCGAGTCAGTGATGCCCGTACAACAGATGTTCTGGGGAGATCGCTACGGCCAGCTGCGCGATCCGTTCGGCGTGGCCTGGGCGATGAATCAGCCCGGTAGTTAAGCGCCGAGGCGATTCGGATCGCGCCACGCACGTTCGAACGGCAGGCGCCATGCACGAGGCGCCACCAGCTGATGGATGGCGTTCGGGCCCCATGAGCCGGGAGCATAGAAACGCACGGGCGGCGGCGCTTCGAGCAGGGCTGTAGAGACCTGCCACAAGCGCTCGATGCCTTCGGCTGTCGTGAACAACGTGCGATCGCCGCGCATGGCGTCGAGGATCAGCCGTTCGTAAGCTTCGAGCACGTCGCCGATGAGCCCTGTATCGCGCATGGCGAATTGCAGGCTGAGTTTGTCCAATCGCATGCCCGGTCCGGGGCGCTTGCCGTAGAACGACAGGGACATTTTCGAGGCATCGGCAAGATCGAATGTCAGGTGATCGGGACCCTGCGAACCGACGCCGGAACCGGCGGGGAACATGCTCTTAGGCGGCTCGCGGAAGGCGATGGAAATGATGCGCTGGCCTTCGGCGAGGCGTTTACCGGTGCGCAGGAAGAACGGCACGCCGGCCCAGCGCCAGTTGTCGATGGAGCATTTCAACGCGATGAAGGTTTCGGTCTCCGACTCGGGAGCGACGCCCTCCTCCGAGCGATAGCCGATGTACTGCCCGCGCACGACGTCGGTCGGCTGGATGGGCAGCATGCTGCGAAACACCTTGTTCTTCTCTTCGCTGATGGGCGCGGGCTCGAGCGACGTCGGCGGCTCCATCGCCATGAAGGCGAGGATCTGGAACAGGTGCGTCACCACCATGTCGCGAAACGCGCCGGTGGCTTCGTAGAATCCCGAGCGCTTGCCCAGTCCCAGCGTCTCGGGCACGTCGATCTGCACGTGATCGATGAAATTGCGATTCCAGATCGGCTCGAACAGGCCGTTGGCGAAGCGGAAGGCGAGAATGTTCTGCGCCGGCTCCTTGCCCAGGAAATGATCGATGCGGAAGATCTGCTCCTCCGCGAACACTTCGTGCAGCTTGGTGTTCAGCGACACCGCGCTATCGAGGTCGGTGCCGAAGGGCTTCTCCATGATGATGCGCGACCGCTCGACCAGGCCGGCTTCGCCCAGCATGCGCACGACGGTCAGGGCCGCGCTGGGAGGAACGCTGAGGTAATGCAGCCGGCGACTTTCGGCGCCGATCGACTTTTCCGCCTTTTCGACCGCAGCTTTGAGCGCTGCCGCGCCGGCGGACAGAGGTACGTAATCGAGAATGGCGGAGAAGGCCTCCCAGTCGGCAGGCGTGCCTTTGCGGGTCGCGAATTCGTCGAGGGCTTCGCGGGCGACTTTTTTGAAACCCTCGGTGTCGAGGTTGTCCAGCGAGACGCCAATGATGCGGCAATCCGGGATGAATCCGGCGTTGGTGAGATGGAACAGGCCGGGCAGCAGTTTTCTCTTGGCGAGATCGCCGGTAGCGCCGACGAGCACCACCACCTGCGGGAAGCGCGGACCTACACCTGAAGCAATTTTTCCCACGTCAGACCCTCGATAATGAGAATCGAGGATAACTCACCTCACCGGCACTGCGCGCGAGCCGTCCCACCCTGAGCGGCTGGAGAGGTTAAGAGACGGTAATTACTTTGCGGCGACAGGCCGCGTCGACGACATCCAGTGCAGCGCTATGTAGCCGAGCAGCAGGCTGACGCCGCACAGGCCGCTGATCGCCCAGATGTGCAGGTAGCTGCCTGGATTGAGCAGGCAACCGGCGATGAAGTCGAACAGGCCCCGGGGATTGGTCACGACATCCCAGCTGTTCCAGCGCAGGGCCCTGCCGAGATAGATGCCAAAGCCCGACAGCAGCAACGTGCCGGTCGCCACGACCCAGGCGACGCGCTGGCCGAAGCGCGCCTCCACGACACGATGCACGTCGAACATCGACGAATAACCCAGCAACAGCCCGACGCCGCCGCACGAGAGCAGCATGGCCATGTCGTACCAATACAGCCGGGTCGGCCCCTGCTCCAGGTGGATCAGGTCGGTGAGTATGTAAGGCGCATTGGGCAGGAAGACCAGCCACACCGCGAGCAGTAGCAGCTGAATTACATCGGGAATGCGCCTCGTATGCGCTGCCTGGAGCAGGCGCGATGCGAACAGCGGAATGCAGGCGAGAAACAGGTTCCAGATCAGGAACAGGAAGTATTCGGAGCCCGTGCGTTTCACGCGGAAGAAAATCAGGCCGCAGCACCAGGCCAGCATGCAGCAGAACAGCACGATCCCAGGCTGTTGCCGGATCCGCTCCAGTGGTCTCACCTTGCTCATCGCTTTCGTAGCTCCAATTGCTTGCATCGCCCACCCGTCGGCAGCGGTGGCGGCCCTGAGTATGTACCAGCGAAATGTGGCGAAAATGTGCGCCGTCGCATGTATCGGGGTATTTAAGGGTTGGTCGCGTCGGCAGGAGGGCCGACTGATTTGCAGCACGCTTCGTAGTCGATGCTCCCACGTCTGCGGCGCCGTGGACATCATTCCATCATGTAATTTTAGCAACCTGGCCTGCAACGTGACCTGAGTCGCAAACCAAAGGCGCTCTCGCGCGTTCTGAAGGAGAACAAAGCGAAAGGAGAAAGCACCGTCATGAAACTGACCATGAAATTGAGATTACTCGTCGTGCCCTGCGCCATTACAGCGCTCGCTGTCTCGCTCGGCGGCTGTGTGAGTTATGGGCAGACTCGAATGCTGGTGACGCCGGTGGGTGTGGCAGGCATTCATAAGTTCGCGCCGCCGAACAAGACGCCGGATACGTTGCCGGCGCTGCCGGAGAAAGTGGCGGACAGCCGGTGATTATTTCTTTCTTTTATATCTCTCCCGGTTCCGGGAGAGATAGAAGCCGCTAACCGATCGTCAGAGGCGTCAGTGCCTGCACTTTCAATCGCGGCTGCGTGAACCGCCGCGGCGTGATCGGACACGGCGAGTCCACGGCAACGACTTTCACCGCAAGGTGACTCAGCACCTGGTCGCCGATCTGTCGCAATAACTCGCAGTCGCCGGATTCGAATTTCAATTGGCGAGCGAGATCCACGTCACGCCATTGCGCGGGAAACTCCTGGCCCAGCTCGCGACGCACGCCGAGACGATCGAGTAGAGCCTGCTGGCTGCTGCGCGCAGCCACTTCGGCTCGAGTATCGTCATTGAGAGGCGCCGCGCTGATGACGCTGATCTGCATCGAGGCAACCTGCGATGACGCTCCCACCATGCTGCAACTCAAGGGACGGATGGTGGTGCTGTCGTGGGCGGCA
Source organism: Steroidobacteraceae bacterium (assembly GCA_040509875.1). GTDB lineage: Bacteria > Pseudomonadota > Gammaproteobacteria > Steroidobacterales > Steroidobacteraceae > Steroidobacter. The sequence goes on from JBEVKB010000143.1 coordinate 58,380, forward strand.
ACGGCGCCGAGCACCTGCATGAGCTTTACTTGCAAGGCGGCGCAATTATAGCGGGTGGCATAGCCATGATAGACGAACGGAATTTCCTGCAGCCGCCACACCGCATGCGGGATCTCGGACCTGGCGGCCAGCGGTATCGCCAAAGCCACTAGTGTGCCGAGCGCGACGCTCCAGGAGTGACGCCATGAGTCGAGGAAACATCTGAATCGCTGCATCGTCCGACCTGATCTTTGAATGCTTCGAATTGCCGCTGCGCTCACCGCCGATGATACGTCAACGGAACGCTAGCACCGTACGCCGCCACCGATTGTGATCCGATCAGCAAAACACAACAGCATCAGGTACAGGTCATTGCGGGATATACAGATGGAGCGCTGTACGGATCGACAAGATATTCCTGTTCGCCAGTTGGAAAAATTGAACCGAAGTCGCGGTTCGCGATGCCTCACGTATTTTCCAGGAGATTGCGGGCGCTTCGTGCAGGCCGGGCTGGTGTTAGTCTCCACCTTCGACCGGAACGCCCGCCACGAAGCTCAGGCAAATCCCTAACCTGTTCAAGTTCACTGCGTCGGCGCCGATAGACGAACACCTCCGCGTACCTGCCTGCTTCGGACACGCTCTGACTTGAAATCACATTCCGCTTCGGCCGGCGAACTGCTGCAATCCTGCGGCGAGCTGGTGCAGCGGCTGCAGCCGGAATGTGACTGGGTTGCGTTCTTCGCCGCGGATCGCACGCTGGCGTGGTCGTCCGGCCAGGATCACCTGGAAGCCAGTTCGTCGCTCGTGAACCGTGTGTGCGACAAAGGTCGGCCGACAGCTGCCGGTCGCAAGGTCGGCGACAGGTTCATCTGCGCATTCACGCTTTATGACGACGCGAGGCTGATCGGTGCGATTTGCCTGGGCACTGGGCACCAGGCTGCGCAGGACGACAACGCCACGCTGCTGGCATTACAGAGAACGTTGCGTCCGGTGCTGGAACTCGCCACGCAACGGCGCCAGATCTATCTCGGCCGGCACATCACGCGCCAGATCGGAGCCATGCTGGATAGCCAGTACGATCTCGCCACCGGCCTGCTCAACCGGACGGCAGCAGGGCCACGCCGGTGATGTCTGTAGCGCGCCTCTTACTCCGCCTTCAGATCGGAGCCCCCGGCGGCATCTGCGCGACATTCTTCCGCCGCTCGAACTTCCGCTCGCCGGTCGCCTTGCCGATCATCTCCGCGAGATAACGGTAGTGACCCTGCAGATTCGCCGCGCGCTGCGAACTCTTCAACCAAGCTGAAACATCGCGAGTGACTGCTTGTGCACGCGCCTGCGTCTCAGGCACAGCTGCATCGTCGTAAGACAGGCGCAGCAGATGCTCGACGACGAGCAGATTCACTCGCTGCTGAATCTCTCCGGCGAGCGCATCCTGCGATGGAGCCTGGAGTGTGCGAGCAACGATTGCAGTCAGCAGCGTCGATGTGTCGGGGATAGCATCGTTCGCAGCATGTTGCTGCTGCAATCTCGCAAGACGTCCGGGCGCGAGCAGTTGTGCGAGTACTTGCTCAGCGGCCGCTTCGGCCATGGTGACAGGATCCAGAGCACCACCGATTCGCTGCGGCGGACTTTCGCGGGTCGCGGCATAACCGAACGCCGGTGGTGGAATACGCGCGACCAGTCTCGAATCGAGAGCGAGCGACTTCGGCGTGAGCAGCGTCAGCAACGCATCTATAGCCTGCGTTTGAATGGCAGCCGCCGCTGGCGCATTACGCATCGCCGCTTTGTCGCCTTTCACGGCGTAGTCGAAATCGACGCCGCCCACCAGTCGCGCCGCCGCTTCGGCCTGGTAACGATGCAGGTAATAAACAGGCACCAGCACATTGGCGAGTTCGGACCACGGCACGCCGCTGCGAATGCTGCCTTCACCGAAACGCGCGAGGCTCGCCTGCCGCACTTCTAGAATCCGTTGCAGGCCGGCGAGCACATCCGTGCCCTCGTCCCACAGATGGCTGACTACGTTGAACGATTCGAGGCCACGGGAATCGACATCGGTGATGTAGCGCAACCCGCTCGCCTGCGAGCGTTCGATCATCGCGGTCAAGGCCTGCGTTTCCTGTTCGCGCGGCAGGCTCGAATAACCGTAGGCAATGGTGAACAGATCCCAGCGTCCCAGTCCCACACCATAGGCATCGGCGAGCACTGGCGGCGCGCCAGCAGCGCCTGGCGCAAGGCGGGGATGCGGATAATCCATGACCGAAGCGCGGTCGTTGCTGCTCGCCGCGAAGTTGTGCGACAGGCCGAGCGTGTGCCCGACTTCATGAGCCGCGAGCTGTCGCATGCGTGCCAGCGCCATCACGGACAACGAAGGGTCGTCGTCGCCTGCAGCGAATGGCGACACCAGCCCTTGCGCGATGAGCAAGTCCTGTCGCACGCGTAGCGATCCGAGCGTCACCAGTCCTTTGATGATCTCGCCGGTGCGCGGATCGACAACCGAGCTGCCGTACGACCAGCCACGCGTACTGCGATGAACCCATTGAATGACGTTGTAGCGGATGTCCATCGGGTCGGCATCCGGCGGCAGCTCGCGCACCTCGAAGGCATTGATGTAGCCGATCGCCTCGAAGGCACTGTTCCACCAGCGGGCTCCGTCCATCAATGCGCTGCGAACCGGTTCCGGCGCGCCCGGATCCATGTAGTAGACGATGGGCGCGACGGCTTCGCTGCGGGCAGCCGTCGGATCTTTCTTCGCGAGTCGATGCCGCACCAGGAAGCGGCGTCGCAGGTTATGGTCGAGCGGCTGCGCATAGTCGACGAATTCGAAGGACCAGAAGCCCGAGTACGGATGAAACGGCCGCAGTTCGAATCCCGGCGGCGGCAACTCCACCAGCGAATGATGCGAGTGGACCGTGACGCTGGTCGGTTCGGGCACAACCGTCGCGACTTCATCGCCCGGCTCATTGGTGGTGAACGTCAGCGTCGCTTCCAGCTCCGAATTCTTCGGGAACGCCCTGGTGCGGGGAAAATAAGCGGCGGAGCGCTCGCCATCGAGCTTGAACTCTCCCTGTTTCACCTGCTTCAACTGGCGCACCACCTGGTGCACATCGGCGAGCAGGAACGGTGTGTAGTCGACGACGTAACGGTCCGCATCGCTGAAGACGATGTTGAATCCCCACAGCACCGAGGACGCAAACGCTTCCTCGACCGAACTGCGCTCCGCTGCATTGTCGCTGTCGGCGCGATAGCGCGTGTTGACCTGCCTCAGCAACGCACGTTTGCCGACACGCTCGAACGCGACCAGGCGAGTGTTGTCGGCGAGTTGACCGCGATCCAGCCCGATATCGTTCGAGCCAACGCCGCGCGCCAGGCTGCCCTGAAAAATGAACTCGCCGCGATCCTTAGGCACTTCCAGGTAGACCTTGCCTTCGGCCGCGTCGATCAGCAGCGGAAAGTAGCCGGCGAGACGCTCCTTATGCAGCGCAAAGTCCCCGAATGTCGGAGCCTTGGCGGCCAGGGCGGCAGGCATGAACGCGACCAACAGTAGGGCGAGCAACGATCGCAGCATGGATATTCCCTTCAGGCGCCGGCAACGAGGTGCGCATACTATCTTCTTGCCGGGCGGGCGCGCACACCGCCGACAACATTGCAAACCGGCTACGCTACCCCACATATCCGGCTCATTTTCCCGCAGGTTCTCAACTGATGTCAGTGTTCTTCGTGTTGGCTTTTCTGGGCCTGATCTTCGGCGGCTTCCGCGGCCTCGTCGTAGGTGCGGCGATCGGCTATGCCATCAGCCTCGCCTTGCGCAACGTCATCGGCGGCAAGCTGGCCAACGTGCAGGCGCAGTTCCTCGAATCGACTTTTGCCGTGATGGGTGCGGTGTGCAAGGTCGACGGCGTCGTCACGCGCGATGAGATCGCCGTGGCGGAGAGCATGTTCGTCCGCCTGCATCTCTCGCCACAGCAGAGTGAGACCGCCAGGGCAGCGTTCAGTCGCGGCAAGGCACCGGGATTCGACCTCGATGGCGAAGTCAGGAAATTCGCCGCCGCGGCGAGCGGTCACCGCCCCATCCTGGTGATGTTCCTGCAGATCCAGTTCGCGGCGGTGGCCGCCGACGGCAACGTCCATCCCGCCGAACACGAGATCCTGGTGCGCGTTGCCCGCCTGCTCGGCCTCAGCGACGCCGACGTAGCGCAGCTGGAAGCACAACTGCGCACCGGCACTGGCAGCGGCGGACCGTCGCCACAACAGAAACTCGAGGATGCTTACGCTGCGCTCGGTGTAACGCCGACAGCCACCGACTCGCAGATCAAGCAGGCCTATCGCCGCCTGATGAGCCAGAACCATCCCGACAAGCTCGCCGGCAAGGGCCTGCCGGAAAGCATGCGGGACATGGCAGAGCAACGCACCCGCGAAATCAGCACGGCTTATGCGACCATCAAAGAGGCTCGGGGATTCTCTTAGGCGCGCGCCGGTATAGTTCGCGCCGCATCCGCTGTGCCAAAACTTTCGTGCAAACGGGTGGGATGAATCGCCCCCTGGCGACAGAGTCTGCTGCGAACACCAACAAGAGCTTCAGGCGCGTCGCCAGACCGCCACCAGGCCACATGATCATTCATCTCATCGATGGCACGTACGAGCTGTTCCGTCATTTCTACGGCCTGCGCCGCTTCAACAAGACCAGCGATCCACCGTTCGGCGCCGTCATCGGCGTGCTCAACACGGTATTGCAGATGATCGAGGAAGGCGCCACCCACGTAGGAGTGGCCACCGATCATGTCATCGAGTCGTTCCGCAACGACCTGTGGGCCGGCTACAAGACCGGTGACGGCATAGAGCCGGCGCTGCGCGCACAGTTCGAACCGCTCGAAACAGCGCTGGCCGCGATGGGTGTTGCCGTCTGGCCCATGGTCGAGTTGGAAGCGGACGATGCGCTGGCCAGCGCGGCCCGGCTCGCCACAGAAGACGAACGCGTAGAGAAGGTGTGCATCTGGACACCGGACAAGGATCTAGCCCAATGCGTGCGCGACGACCGCGTCGTACAGGTCGACCGGAAAACCAAGGCCATTCGCGACACCGCGGCCATCCAGCTGAAATTCGGCGTCGAACCGCGATTCATCCCGGACTTCCTCGCCCTGGTCGGGGATTCGGCGGACGGCTATCCGGGCATCGAAGGCATCGGCCGGACCACGGCCGCGCGACTCATCGGTCGCTACGGAAGAATCGAAGATTTCCCCCCGACGGTGCTCGGAGAGCATCGAGCGCAGGCGCTGCTGTTCAAGAAACTGGCGACACTGCGCACCGATGCAGCGTTGTTCGCCAATGTCGATGAGTTGGAGTGGCGGGGAGCGCTGGACACCTTCGCCGACTGTACGACGCGCATGGGCGACACCCGCCCGCTCAATCGGGCACGCAAAGCCGCAGCCAGTCACAAAACATAATCCCCGCCTGCTACAGCAGCGACGGCTCACCTGACGCAGCGATGATGCGTGCCCGCGCCTCTTCACGCGTACTCGCGGCGATGTCTGCAGCACTGGCCTCAGCAATCGGCGCGATTGCAGGCTGCACCAGCACGTCGATCCGTCCCGGACCCATCAGCATCTGGCCGTTCGGCAACATTGCCCGCGTACCTCTTATCGCGACCGGAACGACAGGAAGATGAGCTCGGGCCGCGATGACGAAGGCACCAGAATGGAACTTGGCGATGCCGGGCTGCGCGATGAAGGTGCCTTCCGGAAAGAACACCAGCGCCTGTCCCGCGTCCGCCAGCTTCATCATGCGTCTCGCATCCGCCGCTGCGTTCTGCCGGTTACCGCGCTCGACGAACTGTGAACCGATCCGTCGCAACAACAGGCCGCCGAGCGGCACAGTGCTCATCTCTTTCTTGATGACGAAGCTGAAATGAGCTGGCAACATTGCCTTCAGCACGATGCCGTCGAGGTAGCTGGCGTGATTGGCGACAACGACGCATGCGCCGGCAGGAAGATGGTGGCTGTCGTGGATATTCACGCGAGCGCCGATCGTCATCAACAGTACTCTGGCGAACCAGTGCGTTACTGCGCGTCGCGCGGCGACGCCGAGCGGTAGTAGAATCACTCCCAGGCAAAGCAGCGACAGGACCAGGAAGGCCGTAACGGCGTAGACGTTATAGAGAAATCTGTACACGCTGCGCGCTGCCGATCCGGGAAACGAGACCATCGATGACGGGACCACGATTGATGCTGAAGACGCAGTGTACTCCACCACCGGCCACCGACCGGCGCCTCTCGCTCTCCTCACAACTCCCGTCGCATCGATTCGCATGATCGTTCACTTCGCGAGGATCGCGCTCGCCCCCATCATCTACGCCCAGGCACGGCGACTTCGCGACACGATTCCAGTGCTGCCCGAACCCGAAGGACTGCGCACCGGCATCGCCGGCTCGGGCAGGCCTTTGCGCCTCATCATTGCCGGAGACTCCAGCGCTATCGGTGTAGGCGCGGCCACGCAGGATGAAGGCCTCGCCGTGCCCCTGACGCGCGCCCTCGCTGCAAAACTCGAATCGGCCGTTCACTGGCAACTGGTGGGCAAGACCGGCCTCACTTCGGAAGGCGTGCTGAGTCAACTCACGCACGGCGAAATACAGCCTGCTGACATCGCGCTGGTGGTACTTGGCGCCAACGACATCACGACAGAGACTTCCCTGCGTCGCGCGCTCCGCCATCGTAGCGAGATCGTCTCGCTGCTCAGGGAACGCGCCGGCGTGACTCACATCGTGTTTCCCGGCGTACCTGAAATGCAGGTATTTCCGGCGCTTCCGCATCCTCTGGCCTGGTATGCAGGGCTGCATGCAAGCAGGAACAACCGTGCCCAGGCACGCTGGGCTCGGCAGCACCGGGACGTGCATCACGTCGACATCAGTGGTCTCGCGCGCGCCGACCTGATGGGAGCCGATGGCTATCACCCTTCACCGGCCTTGTATGCGCTCGTCGCCAACAGGCTCGCGGACTTCATCCTGCCATTGTGCTTGCCGGCCACTGCGCCATCGACACTGCCTCCGCAGACTCCTGCCATCGAGATGGACAAGTTGCTGTCGACGACCTGATCGCGTCCGGTGGAATAGGGATGAAGAGAATTTCTCGCGGAGCACGCTGAGCAGAAAAGCTAAAAAAGGGCCGGAATAGGATCGCACTCTTTCCGACTCTGCACGGTTATTGGCTTTCTGCTCAGCGTGCTCCGCGAGAGAATTCCTCTCCTCGCCACTCGAACGAACCGGCCGCGATAATCTGAAGCGAAATCATCCAGGGCGATCCAGCAACTCGCCGTCGAGCACCGCATGCGCGCGTGCTCGGTCGATGTCTCGTTCCCAAGCGGCGATCGCGACTGCGAATCGAATGAAAGATCGGCCACCCTGCGCAGCAGCTGGAATTTCAAGTCATTCCTCTGCGTCATCCGCCTCGTCATCCCGCGCAAAGAGATGCCTGTGAAATCGCTCCGGCGCGTTCAGGAAATCGCGGGTGAGCTGGAAGTGCTCGGTCTCCCGGTAGGCGACTGACCGCATCGTTCCATCTTCGATACTGAGCACCGTCGCCCCCGGCAGCGTCAGCAGCATCGGCGAATGCGTGGCTATGATGAACTGCGCAATCCGGCGCGACGCGAGGTCGTGCAGCACGCTCAGAAATGCCAGCTGTCGCTGCGGAGACAGCGCGGCTTCCGGTTCGTCGAGCAGGTAGATGCCATCTTCGAAACGATGCTGAAACAGCGACAGGAACGCCTCGCCGTGCGACTGCCGGTGCAACGACTCGCCTCCGTAAGCGCGGAAGGTGCTGCCGACTTCCTCCAGGTAAGTCGCGAAATTGAAGAACGTTTCCGCCCTCAGGAAGAAGCCGTCCGCGACTTTCTGCTTCCAGCGCAAGCGCAGGGCACGCCCGAGTGCATGTCCATCGGCGCCTTCGGCAAAGGAATTGTCTCGACTCCCGCCCTGGGCGCCAAAGCCCACCGCCCACGCCAGCGCTTCGAGAAGCGTGGATTTTCCCGAGCCGTTCTCCCCCACCAGGAACGTGACCGGCGTGGCGAACTCGCAAGCGAAATCACGCGCGAGCAAGGGAATCGTGAAGGGATAAACATCCGGCTGCCGCCGATCCTCGCGAAGATCGACGCCGGTGAGGAACGGGCTTCCCAGCCGCAAGCCGGCAGGCGATGAACGACGGCGCATAGTCTCTCCGTGGCTGCCTGGAAAAGCGCGTCAACGCATTCGACTCGCGTGCGCTATGGGACTCACACGGCGCCGGAGCAGCGATACCGGCGCCGAAAGTGTGAATCGATCGTCTCTTATGAGGAGCTGGCCATGAAACTGTCAAATCGTACCGCTCGCGCCATGTTACCGGTCGCGATCGCCCTGTTGCCAATCGTGTTGAGCGCCATGTCGACCCCTGTAGACGCACGCGAACGCCAGGTAACGCGCACCGGTCCCAACGGAATGTCTGCGCAGCGCCTGACCAGCCGGGAGCGCACTGGAGACACTTTAACTAGAAGTCGCACGACGACTGGACCGCGCGGCAATACATCTTCGACTAACGCGACCACTACTCGCACCGACGCCGGGGTGAACCGCAACGTTACCCATACAGGCGTGAAGGGTGGAGAAACTCAAGTGAACAGTTCCATCGCGCGCACGGACGATGGTTACGCGAAGGAGAAATCGATCACCGGCCCGAACGGCAACACCGCGACGCGTTCGAGCGACGTGAGCTACGACCCCACGACCAAAACGCTCGAGCGCGATTCAGTCACGACGGGGCCCAAGGGAAATTCGGTGACCACCAATGCAGCCACGACACGCACCGAAGACGGCTATCAGCGTGAAGTGACCAGGACGAGCGCACCTAAGTAATCCAACCGGGGCGGATCGTCAGGACTGGTGACCTGAAATCACAATACATTGTCCCCGTTGCGCAATGCGGTCAGGCAAGGGATCTCATATCCTTGCCTCGACCCTGACTTTCCCAACGGAGACGAGAACATGGACTCACTCAGTAACTCATCGCCGCTCGACCCGCCGGGCAGAGTTACGCGGACGTTGCTGCGATGGTTAATGCGTCCTGCGCGCATTACTGCAGTCGAGACGCTCTCGCCGCACTTCCGACTGGTCGACCTGGAAGGCGAAGGACTCAGGGATGCCGCGTGGTCGATGGGGCAAAAGATCCAGGTAGCGATGGGCTCGGGCCTCAGCTCGCGGACCTACACGCCGATCTCGTGGGATACGGCACACGGCAGGACACAACTGCTCACCTTCTCGCATGGCGAGGGGCCCGGCAGTCGATGGGCAAGCAGCCTGCGTGAAGGCGACCATTGCCAGTTCTTAGGTCCGCGCCGTTCGCTCGACCTCTCCGGCCTCGAATCGCCGGTAGTCCTGTTCGGCGATGAAACCTCGTTCGCCCTGGCATCGGCACTCCGCGATAGCGCGCAAGCACGTGGGGCAATTCACGTGTTCGAGGCGTCGAATGTCGCGGAGTCGCGTTTAGTGCTGGAGGCGATCCGCCTCAGCCAGGCCACGTTGATCGAGCGTATCGCCGGCGATAACCATCTCGCTGCGGTCGAAGCCGAGACGCTGCGCCTTGCTGCAAGCGGCGCGAATTTCATTCTCACGGGCAAGGCATCGTCGATCCAGCGCGTCAGCCGAGCATTGAAAGCAGGCGGCGTCGCGTCGTCACGACTGAAGACTAAGGTTTATTGGGCGCCGGGGAAGGTCGGCTTGGACTAGGCAGTGGCAATGGGGCGCGAGCACCCATTTCTCGACGTCCGCCTTGATTTGCACCCTCCGCGGTTCTAGGCTCGATGGCAGACTTCGCCAATGCCCGACCACGCTTTCAACATGTCCCACGATTCGCCGGCAAAACCGTCTTTCAAAGAGCGAGCCCACGAACTGGTCGAGCATTTACCGGAGAATGCCGACTGGCGTGACCTGATTTACCGCGCAGCAGTGCGACAGGATCTCGAGGAAGGACTGCAGGACAGCCAAGCCGGACGTGTCAGGGAAATGGACGAAGTGTTGAGGGAGTTTGGCGTCAAGGACGAATGAAGGTCTATTGGACGGACAAGGCACGCACACGGCTGCGCGAAATCGAACAACGCATTGCTTCCGAATCACCCATGGTTGCATCCAGGGTGGTCCGGCGAATCCTGCAGCGATCCCGCAGCATCGGTGAACTACCTTTCTCCGGTCGCTGTGTACCAGAATTCCAGCGCGACGATATTCGCGAAATACTGCTGCGTCCTTACCGAATCATCAATCGGCTGAACGTCGATAGGATCGACATACTGACCGTCAGACACTACCGCGAGCTGTTACCCGAAGATCCTCGCGGCGCTTACTGAAGCTAGATTCTTGCTGTTCTCCTACTTCGCCCCCTCCACCGGCCCGAAGTCCGGAGGCGGCGTCCGATGATGAGTTGCCGCCTCGTAGGCCGTTCCCACTTTGATCAAGACCGGTTCCTCGCCCTGGCCGGCGAAGAACGTGATCGCAATGGGCAGCGGGTGCGCGAGCTTGGTCTTCGGCGTATTCGGCGCGAGCACGGCGACGTAATCGGACTTGTCGGCATTGAGCGCGTACTGCGGCTCGTAGATGACATCGGTCATGCCGGCCGGCACCACCACGCGCGGAATCTGGAAGAACGGCGTGATGCCGTCGAGACTGATCGCACCCACGTTCGGGCC
>JBEVKB010000144.1:0-56952 GCA_040509875.1 Steroidobacteraceae bacterium
CGGCTATGCACACCATACAACGCAGACAGGATCATCGAAATGTTTGGAATCTCTTCTTTGGGCTGGATTCACACGCTCGGCAGCTTGCCGGCCATCCCCATGGCCATTTATATGTTCGCCCGCCACGGACGCATCGCGCCTCGGTCGCGTGCAGGGTCGATTTATTTCGTGTCGATGCTGATCGGCGCTGTCACTGTTTTCGCGTTGGCGCATGAGCCAGTAAGCTATGGCATCGGCGCAGTCACGCTCGTGCTCCTCATCGCCGGCTACGGAGTCGGTTCGATACCTCGACCAGGCCGCGTAGTCGTCTACGTAGAAACCATTTGCCTGAGCCTCACGGCATTCTTATTGATGGTGCCGACGGTTTCCGAGACTTTGCGCCGTGTTCCAGATGGCCATCCCTTGGTTACCGACTTGCACTCGCCCCTGCTGGTCGGAGCGCAGTTGGGTTTGCTCATCGCACTCATTGTCGGGGTAACAGCGCAGGTGATTTACTTGCGAAGGCAAGGAACGCCGCGCCAAGCGTGAGAGCAAGCGATCGGTAAAGTCGCCTTCGGCGACGAGTGGACTCTATTTCCCCGTTGCGGCCCGAAACTCTTCGTCAGAAAAGAGACGATGCAGCAGCTTCGTGTACATCTCCGTGTAACGATTGATGGCCTCGGGAATGGCAACCGCGCCGATGAAAGACGAGTCCCAGGTCTGCTGCTCTTCGATACGCTTGTCGAAGACGATGGCGCCACCACGCGCGACCGAGAACTTTGCCGCAAGCGTCGAATCCGCCTTGGAGAATCCTGCGGCGTTGAGGGTATTGCGCGTGAGCTGGCCACTGATCGTCAGGGCCGAGGCAGGGTCGTACTTACCCGCAGCTTCCAGGTCCACGACCAGGGCATCGCGAAGATACGAGGCAAAGGAGTCGCTGCTCGGCGAGGTCAGGCGACTGCCTCTTACCGTCACCACTTTATCGGCAGGCGATGGCGCGTCGGGTGCTGGCTTGAACTCACCGACAGCGAACCCGCTGGCGCTCGACTGTCGCAGCAGTTGTATATTATCGATCGACGCCTGATGCGCCCCAATCCGCTGGCTCGCACAGCCTACGAACAAGCTGCACAGTACCAGCAGGCCGATTGTCACGAATTTCATGATTCGGATTCCTATTTGAATACCGGATCGTCGGCCAGCTCTTTCAGCGCGGCCGTGGTGACTTGTCGGGTCATGGTGTGAACGGCCTCATCCAGGCTCTTCGCCTTGACCGCGTTGGCCGGCGCACCTTTGGCTCCCATCGTCGTGTGAATGGCATGCCGGAGCTTCTTTGTGACTTTCACCCCCCGGGGAGAAACGAAGTCGACCGTACAGATGTAGCCGTCCGTTACCGCACTGCCTACCAATCCAAAGGTCAGTCCGGTGGCGAATCCCTTCGCGAAGGCTGCGTCATCTAGCGGCACATTGTTTATAACGATATGAAGAGTGGCACCGCTCAATGCCGGCGCTTCGCCCAGCGTGGCGAAAATCCCGGACGCGGCAACGGCAGCGGTGACTTCCGACTCCAGAGCTTCGGTCACCTTGGCATTCGTCGTGCCCTTGGTCTGGAAGGTAAACAGCAGCTGCACGTCTTGCGGCCGGGACGGTTTGCGTATCTGCTCCGGGCTCACATTACGGAGCGCGCCATCGACATACGGCGTAGCGCAACCGCTGCCGAACAAAGAGATGAGCAGAATGAACGAGCAAGCAAAGCCTGCCCGGATGCATCTTGGTTCCCTGAACATAACTATCCTGTGATTTGTTTGCGTATCGAACGCTGGTTCTTGTCAGGACAAACACTACAGTGCCGTCGCTTATCTCGGCATTGAAGGGGTTCTCACTTTTCGCGGAGAATTAATCGCCACATGCGATTGCCTGCGATTACATAGAGAGAGTTGGATTCAAAAGCGCGGTGGATATGCTGCGCATCTGAATTTTTACATCGCCCCTGTCCGCTGCGGTCCAACGCATCGCGTCCCTGAACTGCGTAACAGGCGCTACGACAAAACAGGCGGCGCCGAAAAAGCAATTTTCTCCGGCGCCGCGCTATCAACCGCAACTAACTCATTTAAGGCACCACCACCGGCTGTACCGGCGCCCCATTCACCGTTCCACTGAAAGCAAATTGCGACCCTGGATTTCTCCCGACGTGGCCACCCGAGGAGTTGCTGATGGTCACGTTCGTCAACGCAGCGTTGCCGCGTGCTCCTCCCATGGCGAGGATGCCTGCGCCGCCGTTGTTGGAATCATCGATAGTGACGTTCGCGATCGTGACGTTGGGCATTTCGCCGCCACCTGTCTTGAACTGGATGCCGTCGTAGGTCGAGTCGAAAATGTCCGTGTCCCGAATGACTGCGCCGACGATCGGCTGGCCTGACGGGAACAGGGTGATGGCGCCATAGCGCTGGTCCTCATTCCAGAACACGCCGCCGCAACGGAACAATCCGTTGTTGGCGATGAGCGTCGTCCCGGAAAAAGGCAATGGCGAATGGTCGGTCGCCAGCATGATCCCGGGGAAGGTCATGGTGTCGTAGATCAAGTTGTTCTCGATAGAGTTGTTGGCGCCGCCATAAATCGCGATGCCATTGGCGCGCCAGGGCAACTGCACGGTGTTGTTCATCAGGCGATTGTCGCGCCCGACATCCGCCGCCTGGTCTCTCACGTATGGGTTGGCCCACACCACCACCGAGTCGTCGCCGGTGTTGCGGAAGTGCGAGTTGAACACTCGCGAGCTGCGCGTGCCGTTGCTGAGATTGATGCCGTCCGCAAACGTGTTACGGATACGCATGCCCGAGAAATCCAGCCCGTTGCCCGGATTCCAATACGCTGGCGTGTCGCTGAAATCACGGCCCACCCAGGCGCCGACGTTGACGTGCTCGATCCACAGGTTGCTGAACCTGCTGTTCGCGCCGAATCGCCCGTTCAACCCGTGACCGCGATTGGAACGATTGGTCGTCATGCCTAAGATGGCGAGATCGGAAATCTGCACGTTGTCTTCGATCTCGAAGCCGACGTTGCCCTCGTGAGGATGGTTGATGTTGCCCACCACGTTCTGCGGCTCCGTGGTCGTGTAGAGCTCCGTGTGCCACATGCCCGCACCGCGAATCACGACGTTGCGGATGCCGAGCTGGTTAAACTGCCCGCGCGTCGGGTCGGGTGTCAGGATCTTCTGCTCCTGGCGCCAGCGGCCTTGTGGAATCCACACACACTGGATGACACCGTTCTGGTCGTCCATCACCGCCCGCTGGATGGCCGCGGTATCGTCGGTGTTGTCGTTCGGAGTTGCACCGTAGGTCGTGATCGAAGTGCAGTTCGCAGGCTGGCTGAGCGGCGGCGCGACCAACTCGAGATCCATCAGATCGATGATGTAGAACGTGGCTGCATCGTTGCCGTCACGCTGCAGACGGTAACGCGTTCCAACCGGATACGTCACCGGTAGTAGCGCATGCGATTCGTCGAACAGCCGTCGCGCGTCCGGGCCCGGCGAGTTGCTGAGCGAGTCGGTTTCGTCGGTAGTTCCGTATAGCCAGCTGTGGCGCGAGGAGAGCGTGAGCTTCTGTAGGAAGGTCATGGCTCCGCCAGGTTGCGTCACATAAAGACTGATGGTCGCCTCGGTGCCGCCTCCGCCGGACGCATCGGGAATCGAGTTGCGGACGACGATCGAGTTGGCCGCACTGGTGGCCGTGAACTCCACGAATTGACCGGTACTATTCAGGCGCACCGACTGGCGGCCTGAGGACTCACTCGCGAAGTTGGTGTGCCCGAACGTGCGCTCGGCGTCCGCTACCAGCAAGACGCCCTGGTAGTTGGCGCTCTCGGCTTCGAGTTCGACGTACGGCACAGCCGCGCCACGACCGACGACGATCGACCGCGAGAACGAGTTGTTGTTCTCATTGGTCTCGCCGACGATGTTGGTTGCATCGGCGCTCGCCGTGATGGTGGCTCCGCCGTTGGTCGCTGCCCAGCTGCCGGGAATCGTCACGTTGACCGTTGCGCCGGCTGCAATCGCTGGGGAATTGGTGTTGTTCAGTGTCGTCGCGCCAACCGTTACTCGTGTCGTTGAGCCCGCCGCAACTGCATCCGTTCCACGATTGTTCACCGACACCACGAAGGTAACCGCGGCTCCGACGGCGGGATTCGACGGACTGCTGGTAACGCCGAGAACCTGCAAATCAGAACCCGGCGCCTGCCCCACCGTCAACGTCGGCCCGGCCGCCGAGTTGTTGTTTTCGTTCTGCTCGACGATCGTGCTCGGATCATCCACCCGTGCCGACACGGCACACGTGCCCGCAGGCAGCGGACCTACATTCACGCTCACACTCTGCGAAGCGCCGGCCTGAAGCACAGGAACGTTCGCTGCAGGCCCAACCTGCGTTGTACCGCAGTAGGCCTTGACGTTGGTTGCACTCGGCGTCGGCGCGGTGCCGGTGTTGGTCACCGTCGCACTCACCGTTACAGGTGTCGTTTCGTTCACCGATGCAGGCGAAGCAGTCACACCCGAAACCGTGAGATCGGGGTTCGGACCTAGAACACCATTGACCTGCAACTCGGCCACCTGACCGCCCGGTGCGCCGGTGTTCGCCGTGAATGACAGTCGAAGATCCGCCACTGCCGGCGCCGTGCCCGGCACGTCGATCGTCACCGTGTTGCCGTTGCCTGCCGGAGCAGCGGCGGGATTGAATGTGTACTGGGCGGCGCCCACCAGCGTCACATAGTTTCCTCCCGCTTGATCGCGACCCTCGATGGAGAATGTCTGCATGCGCGTTCCCCACGCTGCATCGGGGTTGAGTCTCACGATGACCTGGCTGACCTTGACGTTGTTTACCATCGCAACGTTCAGCCACGCCGGGAAGGCGCTCTCCCAATACGTCGTGAGGTTGCCATCGTTCGCATTCCCCGCAACGAACGAAAACGTCGGCGGCGAAGAAGTCATTTGCCTGCCGCTCGCCTGGTTGGTCGGCGGAGCAGTGTTGGTGCCGTTACCGCTCAACGCCGCTGTGAGCGAGGGATTAGATGCGTTCGAGTTTACAGTCAACGTGCCCGTCTTCGCGCCGACGGTCGTCGGCGTGAATGCCACGCTCACCGTGCACGATGCGCCCGCGGCAAGCGCGGCACAGTTGTGCGTTTGAGTGAACTGTCCGGAGATGTTCACACTGGCGACGCTGCCCGCTGCGCTACCGGTGTTGGTGATCGTCACCGTACGCAGTGAAGATGTATTGATCGCCTGATCCCCGAACGCAAGCGAGGTCGGACTCGCCGCCAGCGTCGCCACCGAAGCGCTCGCTGAGTAGATCTCGAACTCCGAGATCTGTCCCGCCGGCCAGGCCGTGTTCGCAGTGAAGTTGAGGCGCACGTATCGCGTCGTCACGGTGTTGAAATTGAGCTCGACGATGTTGCTGTTGGCGGGATTGAATGGATAACCCGCGGCCGCCACGATGGTGGTGAAAGTCCCGGTGCCGGTGTTGCTGCCCTGAACCGCCAGGGTCTGGGTGCGTGCTTCCCACGCTGGCGGCAGCTTCAGAACGATGCGATTGATCGCAGTCGCCGCGCCAAGGTCGATCTGAAGCCATTGTGGGAAGGCGTTGTTCGCACTCTCCCAATACGAAGGCGCATTGGCGTTGCCGTCAGTCGCTCGGCTCGGCACATAGTCCTGCGAAACGCCGCTCGAATCCGCCGGCCGCCCGGCCGCCACGTTCGTATTCGCACTAATCCCCGAACCCGACAGTGACACCGTCGTCGGACTGTTGTTGGCATTACCCGTTACCGTCAATGTGCCGCTACGGCTGCCCTGGACAGTCGGAGTGAACGTCACGCCGACGCTACATGACGCATTGACCGCAAGCGTGCTCCCGCAAGTAGTCGTCCGTGCGAAGTCGCCGCTGGTCGTGATCGCACTGATCGTCGCTGCAACGGTGCCTGTATTGGTCAGCTGCACTGTCTGAGCGCCGCTGGTATTGCCTACCACCGTGCCTGCGAACGTGAGAGTGGACGGCGATGCCGCGATCACCGCACCCGGCGCCGTGCCGCTGCCACTCAGCGCAACAGTGGAGTTGCCCACGCTGCTGTTGATGGCCAGCGAGCCGGTGCGGCTGCCGGCGACCGTCGGCGTAAAGACCACGTTCACAGTGCACGAACCGTTCGCTGGAATGCTCGCGCCGCAATTATTGGTCTGAGAGAAATCGCCATTGCCGCCGCTGGCGACGATTGAACCGATGGGAGCAGCACTGGAGCCCGAGTTGGAAACTGTGACCGCACGCGGCGTGCCGCTCACACCCACTGCCTGCGAGCCGAAATTCACCGCTGTCGGATTGACCGACAATCCACCCACGGGAGGAGGAAAGACCGGCGTCGGGGGTGTTCCGCTGCACAGGGTGGAGCTGATCCAAGTGTCGTTGCCGCCGCCATTGCCGACAGTGAACTGGCCCGACCCCAGGCAATCCCAGATGCCGGCGCGACCGATGTTGCTGGCGACCACATTCTGAAACGTCGCCGACCCCGGGTCCTGGATTTGCAGCACGAACGTGCCGACGCCCTGCACCGTGACGTCATTGAAGCTGACGTTAGTCACCGGAAAGCGCGAGCCGTTGCCCGAGACGAACATGATCGCGGAATACGGCGACTGCTGAATCAGCAAGTCGGTAACGTTGATGACGCCGTTCATGGCGGTGTCGCGCGAGTCGAACCAGATCGCGCCGACACCGAAATTCCAATTGGGATCCAGATTGCCGGAACGGATGACGGTGTTGCGCGCGATCGTTGTCGTGCCGCCCAACGGCGGCGCCTGAAAGCGATTGCCGACGTGGATGCCACCGCCCTGGCTCAGGCCCGCATCGACGATGCGATTGTCGGTCACCGTGTTATTCGAGCCGCCGTAAATCGCGATGCCGTTGGCGAGCAGCGGCAGCTCGATGGTGTTGAAGGTGAAGCTGTTGCCGACGTCCGGGCTTTGATACGACCACATCGCCAGCGAATCGTCGCCGTTGTTACGCAAGTGGCTCTGCGTGACGTGCGAATTGGTGAAGCCGCCGTTGAAGTTGATGGCGTCCGCATTGGTGTCGCGCATGCGCACGCCCGTGAATCTCAGGTTGGTGGCCGGGCCGAACATCCAGGCGCCGCATTTGAAGTGCTCGATCCAGACATTGGCGATGGTCGAGTTCGACATGCCGCCACCGAAGGCGTTGGTTTGCGCACCGTCGTTGCGCTCCTGGATGTTGCCATTCATGCGCAGGTCGGAGATGTTGACGCCGCTGCTGACGTTCGGCGGCATGCTGCCGTGGAAACCGGTGTTCTCACCCTGCCCCGAAAAATTCAGCACCGTGTGCCACATGCCGGCGCCGCGAATGGTCACGTTGTTGACCATGATGCGGCCGTTCACCAGGTATCGTCCCGCGGGTATCCAGACGACACGGCCCGCGGCTTGGGCAATAGCTTGATTGATCGCACCCGTCGCGTCGGTTTGGCCGGTCGTATCCGCGACCACTGCGATGGAATTCGCTGGCGCGCCCGCCGCCGTGGCCGCTTGTTCGAAGTCCGCGAGGTCGATCGTGATCGAGGACGCGGCGGTGGAAACCATCTGCAGCCGCACTCGGGCACCTGCTTGCATCGCCGGCAGCAGTGTCGAGACTTCGTCGTAGAAGTGATGGTGATTGCCGCTGCCCGGATTGTTATTGAACGGATACGAGCCGTAGTAGTGACTGTAGGTATTCGTCAACGTCAGGTCCGTCGGTTGACGCTGATCGTTGATGAACACTCCCAGCGGCGCGCTATAGGGCGCTCCGCTCGACGAGTCCGGGATGCTGTAGCGAACGACGATGGAGTTCGCCGACGACGGCAACGTGAACTCGACGAATTCACCGACCGCATCGAGCGTAACGGCCCGACGTCCCGACGCTTCTCCACCGACCGTGTTGTACGTGTAGGTCACCGGCAGAACGGTGCCCGTCGTGGCAGCGTTTTCCGCTTGAATTTCGACGTACGGCAACGACGCACCTGCTCCGCCGGTTGCGGCAATCGCACCCTGGGCACTCAGCGTGGCGATTGCATAAGCTGCGCATGCACGTCGCAACCAACTGGAGATGCAGAATCCTTGATGAAGCGTCGGCATACAACCTCCTGCGTGTGCCGCCCGGCGCCGGCCGGGTGATGGCGTGACTGTTCAGCGAGTTTCGAGGCAGCGGGCGAATGGAGGGCGATGCGCGTTCATGAACGGCGCGGCGATGTGACGGAGCTGGTTTGTGTGGCCACTGCGATGAATGCGCCGCTGCTGGCGAAAGTGGACACGAAGCCGTCGGGCAGTACGGAGCGACCTGCACCGGTACGTTGCGAGATCAACACATCATCCCCCTTCGAACATGTGACGGCTTACTTGGACCGTCTACCGCTAGTGACGAACTCACCGGGGATTTCCTCAGCGGCCGGCGACTTTCTTTATTTCCGCAGCGCCTGCCCGGATGGTTCCGAAATATCGGGAGAAATGTGCCCGCGACGCGCTTGGAGCTTCAGACGCGGGACTGCAGTGGAAAGCGGCTACGCGTATCGTTGCAGCGGGACGCTTCAGGTTCGGCCATGGTGCGCGCACTCGCCGCCCGCGTCTGGGTGATTTCAGCTTGGCATGCGTCGCATCCCAGTATCACAACGCTCGAGCGGCTGCTCAATGAAAGGCTGTTCAGCGGACCGCGAACGATTCATGCGACGGGATTATCGGCGGCAGCCGAACTCACCGCAGGACGCCTGACTCGCAAGTTAGCCAGTCGCGAGGGGCACGTGGTGATACGTGTCGACGCCGACGGACGGGCGCATCGAACCGTTATCACCTCCAATGTCGATGAGGAGGATCGAGTCACGCTGGTAACACAGACGACTGCGTCCCGCGGTGTAGCGAGATAGCTTCGTCAGGCAGTCTACCGCCGCTGCCGCCTGTGCCTGACTACCGCATCGGCGATCTTGCCGTGATCGGACTGATCCATGTAGCCGTGATCCGAAGTGGAAATTTCGTTCGCGGCGCCGGTAAGAATGCAGTGCGTCGAATGTCGCCCTTTGAGCGTATCGGCAAGCCGCTCACCTGCGCCGGCCGATTCGAGGTTGACACTGAGAACTGCGACTTCAGGTCGCTCCATGGCCGCAAGCAACAGGGCTTCACCCGACGACCGCGCAGGCCCGACGACAGTGAAGCCGGCCTCGGTCAACTTCTCGGCCACGGCCCACGAGGAAACACGATCCGAGCCTACGATCAACGCACGCATTGTCAATTCTCCGTCTATGAGCTTACGAGGCATCGCCTTAGTCGCTTTCAGGTGGACCCGATGTGCGATGCCAGTGGCATCCTCAATGACTCAAAGCGGAGCGCGTCCTCGCCTGTATATCACCAAAGCTCGCGGGCAGTATCGTTCTGCACCGCCAAGCCTGCCGCCCGCACATCGCCTATAGAGGACGTTCACACGACGGCAACAAAACCGTCATACGCCGATGAAAGGATTGACGGCTCGATCGCCGTCCCACGTGACCCGCTTTGCAAAAAAGCGGGCGCCGGCCATTTCAATCAGCATAAAGGTGTTCACGTGCTCAGAAAGTCAGTTGTCGTCGCGGCCTGCAGCTATACGCTGATCACCTCGTTCTCGGCCGCTGCCGCCGGCGACCCAGACAGCTCGGGCAACGACGACATACTCGAAACGGTTTCCGTCATCGGGCGCGGCGAGTCGCGACAGGTTCAGCGGATCACGACTGAGAACCTCGATGTGCTGCCGCCGGGCACGAGCGCACAGAAGGCCTTGAACATTCTTCCTGGCGTGAACGCGCAGTCGGTCGATGCGCTCGCCACCAACGAGCAGTCGATGAGCTTGAGCCTGCGAGGATTCAATTCCACGCGACTCGGCTACACGCTGGATGGAATGCCTCTCGGCGACAGCGCCTACAACAACTACAACGGCCTGAGCATCAGTCGCGCCTTGATCAGTGAAAACCTGAGCGCCGTCGAGGTGGCGGAAGGCATCGGCAACATCGGCACGCCATCCAGCAGCAATTTGGGCGGGACAATCGCCTATGCATCGAGCGATCCCACCGGATCGGTGGGCGCGCGCGTGTCTCAGTCCTTCGGCAGCGACAACAATCGTCGCACCTTCGTTCGTCTCGACAGCGGTCAATACGGTGGTTTCTCGGCGTACCTGTCGGGCATGTACGGCACATCGGACCTGTGGAACGACCAGAAGGTCTACAACGAGTCCACCAACAAGCAGTTCAACGGCAAGGCGGTCTACGAATTCGATAGCGGTCGCCTCACGGCGTTCGTCGATACTTCGCGCACGTCGCAGGCGAATGATTTCTATCTTTCCAAGAGCGAACTTGCGCGTGGACTCGGTTGGGACTGGGGCGGCTATGCACCGGACTTCAACAAGGCGTTGAGCAGGGCTTATTGCAACACCGCGAGCTTCAACGCCGCCCGGTGCGATGCCAGCGGTCCGGACCGGGATGCGGATGGCGCTTTCACCGGCGGACAGGTCCTGCGCAACGACGATCTGTACTATCTCACCGGAGAGTTCTCCCTCGGCGATTACGTGAATCTGCGTGCGCAGGTCTACCATCACGAGGACAAGGGCGAAGGCAACAACTGGAACAGCGGCGCCTGGTCGAATTTCGGCACGGCCCAGCAGTTGCCGCTGATCGTTCGCAGCACGCTCTACTCCATCAACCGCACCGGTGGCACGTTGTCGGCCGGTTGGGATCTGGGCATCAATCACATCGAAGGCGGTGTCTGGTACGAAGAGAACGACAGCAGCGCGTCCCGCTACAACTACACGAACGTCACCGGGCCGCGCGACATCAGCGGTTTCATCACGCAACAGCCTGACGTGGGCGTGTTCGCACAGCGAACGAAATGGGAAACGCGCCAGGCGTTCGTGCACGACACGATCCACCTGTTCGACGATCGCCTGAGCCTCGAAGCCGGCTTCAAGGCTTTGCACGCAACGTCCGAAGCTCGCGCCTTGTCCGGCATTGCCAAGACGCCGATCCTGCCGACGTCCAGCGCCCAGTTTGCAACCGGCGATCTGGAAGCCAAAGAGAATTTCCTGCCGCAAGCGGGCGTGCGCTACAAGCTCACCGACAAACAGGAAGTGTTCGCGAGCTACGCCGAGAACATCGCGATGTTCCAGGGCGGCTTCAAGCTCGGACCGCAAGCCGTCAGCCAGGCCGTGTGGAACAGCCAGCCTGCACTTGAGCCGGAAGAATCACGCTCCGTGGAAGCTGGCTATCGCATCTCGCAGCAGTCTTTCCAAGCGTCGGCCGCGCTCTACTTCGTGCGCTTCGACAATCGCCTGCTTCAATACAACCCCTGCGATTCACGCCAGCCGGTCGGGCCGACCTGCGGCAACCGCTTCTATAACGTCGGCGGAGTGGACAGCAAAGGCGTGGAGCTGACGTTCCTGTGGACGCCGAACAGCTACTTGCGCTGGTACAACTCGGCTTCACTCAGCCGCTCGACCTACAACGACGATTACGTGCAGGCTGGCGCTGTCGTCCAGACATCCGGCAAGACCCAGGTCGATACGCCAGAGGAACTGTTCGCCAGCGAAGCCACTTTCACTCTCGGTTCGTGGTTCGCGACCTTGCGTGGCAAGTACACCGGTAAACGCTATTACACTTACACCAACGACCAGGGTTTCGGCGGCTTCACCACGCTCGACTTGGGTTCCGGCTACGATCTGGGTAACCTGGGGTTCGTGAAGGACGCGCGCCTGTCGTTCAACGTGACCAACCTGACGGACAAGCGCTACGTGGCGAACCTGGATAACAGCGTGTTCGCACCGAGCGATCCGACGGGCGCAATCTATGTGTTCCATGCCTCGGCGCCGCGCCAGGTGTTCGGGTCCATCGCGATGCGTTTCTAGTTCATGGCGCAGTGGCTGAGGAGACGGATGCGGATTCGGGTGAAATGGCTCGCACTATGCCTGCTGTCGCCGCTGGTGTGTGCGGACGAGCCGACGACATATCCCGTCGCTCATCGCAGCGACACCGTGGGCGCTCAGTCGGTCGCTTTGCATGGAGCAACTTTCATCAATCATGGATTGGTGGGCAGCGGACGGTTGTCGGCGCAGACCGTGGATTTTCTCGGCGATACGCTGGGATCGTTCTCGTCACTGGCGATCGATCCTTCCAGCTGGCATCGCGACGGCGACTACTATGAGGGCACGCTCTGGACGCTGCCCGATCGCGGCCGTAACGATCCGAGCGCCGGCCTGTTCTATGACTACGCCGCACGGTTACATCGCTTCCGGATCCGCTTCACGCCCTACCTCGGCGCGCCACTGCCGGCCGCAGTTGGTTCGCAGAACCAGGTCAGCATCGTTCCTGACGGCGGACTGGAGCTGCGCGATTTTCGCGGACGGGCGTTCACCGGAGTGGATCCAGGCAATGGCGTCTCGACTGAGAAAGGCGTGCTATTGCCCTCACCGCGCGAAGGACTGGGTGCAGGCAGGATTTCGCTCGACTGCGAATCGCTGCAGTTTACGCATGACGGCAGCTTCTATATCGGCGATGAATATTCGGCGCGCGTGTTCTTCTTCAATCCCAAAGGCAAACTCCACGGCGTGATTGCGCCGCCCTTTGCCATAGAGCCGCGGACTGGCGGGAAGATCGATTTCAATTCCCTGGCCGCTCCGGATACGGGCCGTCGCAATAACCAGGGTGTCGAAGGCATCTCGCTCTCTCCCGACGGCGCGCGGTTGTTCGTAGCGTTGCAGAGTGCGCTGCTCCAGGATTCCGCGAAGAACGCAGCGGACAAATCCGACGCCAGCGGCCGGACCAACACTCGCCTGCTGGTGTACGACACCAGCAAGCAAACCGCTCCAGTCAAGCCCATCGAACACTACGTGATGCAATTGCCAGCCTACAACGATGAGGGCAGTGGCAAGCCGGCGAACCGGGCTGCAGCGCAGAGCGAGATCCGCGCACTGAACCGACACCAGTTTCTAATGCTGTCGCGAGACGGGAATGGACTGGGCACGGACAACAGTAAACCCATCGTCTACAAGAGCGTGCTGCTGGTGGATACCGCTGGCGCTACCAATCTCGCCGGCACCGCTTACGAAACAGATAACGCTTCGGTCCTGCGACAACCGGACAACGCAGCACTCAAGACAGGCATCCGGCCCGTCGAATGGCTGGAGTTGATCAATCTCCTGAATCCATCGCAACTCGCCCGCCTCGGATTGAACATGGAGATCTCGCCGAAAAACCAGCCGTTGACGCTGTCCGAGAAATGGGAGGCCATGGACCTGGTGCCGGCGCTGGATCCCGAGCGGCCCGACGATTACTTTCTGTTCGTCGGTAACGACAACGACTTCACGGCCAGGCATTGCCGGATGCAGGGGAACCCGTGTGACTCGGGCTTCGACAACGACAACATGCTGCTCGTCTACCGGGTGACGCTGCCGACGATGCAACGGCCGCGATAAAATTTCCTGGACGACCTGTCGACTTGCGCTGCGGCCGTTCGTCTATGCAGTGAAGGCACGGCCACCTGCCAGCCCCAAACCGTCACAGGAGAAGTCATGACGCAGTACCTGGTTGCTATCCACCATCCCGACGACTACGACCCGGCCGTCGCGGAGGACGATGCGATGTCCCGCGATATCGACGCGCTCAACGACGCGATGGTGGCAGCTGGCGTCAGGGTTTTCGTTGGCGGACTGCAGCCGGCACGCAGCGCGCGGTCATTGCGGGCCAAGCCCGACGGTGAAGTGCTCATCACCGATGGACCGTACCTGGAGACCAAGGAGCACATCGGCGGTTTCTGGGTGCTGGAAGCCGCAAACCTCGACGAGGCGCTGGCGTGGGGACGCAAGGCGGCTATCGCCTGTCGAGCACCGGTCGAGGTGCGCCCGTTTCACTGACGAGAGAACCTTCCAGACTTGCCGAGTCGCCGGAAATGCCTGCCTGCGAAGCGTCAGCCGCCAGGAGGGAGACTGCCGGTTAGAATGACTATGGGGCTCCTCAGAATCGGTAAGTCGCACCGACAGTAAAGTTGCGCGGGTCGCCATAACGATACTGCGAGTAGAAACCGATCTGGCTGTAGTAGCTCTTGTCGAGGAGGTTCTCGGCATTCGCCTGGAACTGCAACGACTCGCTGACCACGTAACGAGCCATGAGACTCACGAGTGCGTAGGCATCCTGCTGGAATCGAAACGGTGCGCCCGTCACCGGATTGTCTCCATCCGAGTAATTCTTGCTGCGCCAATTGACGCCTCCGCCGACGGTCAGGCCCCGCACCACGCTCGACAATTCATACGTGGTGAACAGCTTCAACAGCTTGCGCGGATGGTCGGTGTTGACTGGCGCGCCATTCGCGTCATCCGCGGAAAACTGGCTGTACGCCAGGCTCAGGTTCCAGCCCAAAACAGGCTGACCGGTGACTTCGGCCTCGAAACCCTCGCTGGTTGCTCCTTCAGCAGCGAACGATGCCTGGGCCGGCGGCGTGACCCCGGGCACGAAGAACCCGATGTCCGGCTGGGCGAGATTATCCTGTTTGGTACGGAACACAGCTAACGACGTCTGCACGGCTTCGTCCAAGAATGCACTCTTCAAGCCGATCTCGGCTGACTTGCCTTTAACGGATGGCAGGTAACGGCCATTACGATCGCGCGCGTCCTGCGGCTGGAAGATGCCGGTATAGCTCGCGTAGAGGCGATGCTGTGCGTTGAGGTCATACAACGCGCCGATATATTCGATGAACTCGGCGTTCTCGCCGTAGTCGCGCTGCGGGCCGAAGTTGAAACCATCGAGCTGGTAGCTCGACAGGCGCCCACCGCCGATGAGCTTGAGCGCATCGGTGACGTTGAAACGCATAACGGCGTAGAGGCCCTTCTGCTCGACGTCCTCGTCCACCTCCAGCGTGCCGGTAGTGGAAAAGCCGGGATACGGATACGCGGCGCCGTTCCAATTGAAGTAGTTTCCCGACGAAGGGAAGTCGAGCGCGCCGAAAGTCGTGTTGTCGCGTTTCTGCTTGCTGTACAGGGCGCCCACCACTACTTCGTGCTCGCGGCCGAACAGACCGACCGCGCCTTTGAGCTGCACATCGACGCTGTTCTGGATGCTCTCGCCGTCGTCCTTGTACGGAAAGCTGAACAGCCCTTCGCCGCTGGTGCGATCGACCAAGCCGGAGAGATAGAGGATCTCAGTGGTCTGGGCGTTACGTAGCCAGTTGTAGTTGGCGACGAGTTGCCAATCGTCGCCGAAACGCTGCGTCAGGTTGACGAAGACGTTCTGGTTCGTGGTGTCCCAGTAGGTCCAATCAGCAGACGTTGTCTTGGAGCGCGACCACGAGGCAAAGCCACCATCCGCGAAGAACGAGGGCAGCGCGCCCCAAGCAGGCGCAGTGGGCGTATTTTTCTGGTGGCTCGCGCCGACGCGCAACAGTGTGCTGTCCGTGACGTCCGTATCGAGGACACCGTACAGCACGAGTTTCTCCTTTTCGAAGAGGTCGATGTAGCTCTCGCCCTGTTCGTACTTCGCCACTGCGCGAGCGCGGATCCTGCCGCTGTCCGTCACTGCACCGCCAATATCCGCGGCGAGCTGCCAATTGCTCCAGCTTCCGAAGCTCGCATCCAGCCGGCCGCGGAACTCCTTGCTATCCGCATGCTTGCGCACGAGATTGATCGATGCGGAAGGGTCGCCCGCACCAGTGAGCAGGCCCGTCGCCCCGCGCACGATTTCGATACGTTCATAGAGAGAGGCATCCGCAATCGTTTCGCCCGCGCCGCCGGCAAGCGTCCAAGCGAGCGGCACGCCATCGACCTGGTAATTCTGGATGACGAAGCCGCGCGAATTGAATGTGTTGCGCACATCGTCGACTTCGTTCACCGACACGCCAGCGGCGTTTTCGATGACATCCGCGACGGTGTCGAGGTTCTGATCGAGAATGCGTTGCTCGGTGATGATGGTCACCGATTGGGGCGTCTCACGTACGGTCAGGCCCAGGCCGGTGGCGGTGTCGATTCGATCCGGAAGCGTGTAACGACCCAGCACCTCGACTTCCTCGATATCGCTGTTCCGGGCTGGCGTCGTGCCGGCAGCCGACGACTGCTGAGCCACCGAAAAGGCCAATGCCCCGCCAACGAGAACAAAATTCCTGACACCCATGAAACTTCCTGACCGCTCAACTGAGAATAATTCTCATTATAGTGGGCAGTCGGTAGGGAAATGAAGGGCTTTTTAACAAAGGAAGGTCGCGACAATCCCTCGCTCAGTCGCAGCGGCGATGCATGCGTACCGCGCTCCAGTACGCGCCCACGCCGCACGATAGAAGACAGAGGCCATGACATCGTCAGAACTCTGCGCGGGACATCAATGATAGGTATCAGGCACGCTCGTTATTGCTCATCCAGAGTCGTGGACCCCGCTCGCGCAGAGAATTAGCGAACACGCATTTACATTCGTGAACAGCCGCAGCGGCTGCTCGACACAGGGCATCCCCACGTAGCATCTCTTCACAGGCATTGCGCATTCACGCGGCTACGCTCTTCTCTCACACTTCAAACAGGAGAGATCGCCATGCAACGCTTCGCCTTCGCTCTTGGCTTATCGGCGCTCGGTTTCTGCAGCGTGTCCGCAGCGACAATCGATGTTCCTGCGGCCATCGTGCGATACGACGATCTGAACGTTGCGTCAACTACCGGACACCGGGCGCTGCTGGCTCGCCTCGACAAGGCGACCGGGTTCACCTGCGGACAACCGGACTACTACGTCGGACTAGCCCGCTTGCAAGGCGTTCGTCGGTGTAAAAGCGAGAGCCTCGCCGTGGCGCTGGGCCAGGTCGATTGGACTACACCCGGCGCGCCGGTGGCGGCCGACGACCTTCCACTCAATCGCCGTAAAGCGTCTGTAAATTCCTTCGCTCCTGCGTCGAAGGCGCGGACATCCGTAGAAAAACGACCTGCGGTTAGGCGTGGCATGCTGAATCACAAGGGCGTGTTCGTGCCGGCGCCTTCGATCAGAGATCGCCGAGAGGATGTTTCCCCTGCGGCCAAGGCGGCGGCGCGAAGTGTTCCTCTACCCACTCAGCGCTGACGTCCGCCTGCTTCGCCGGTGTCCATCGTGGTTCATTATCCTTATCGATGAGCAACGCACGCACGCCTTCCGGAAAATCCGGATGTGCGCAGCACTGCAAGGCGACGATGCATTCCATCCGGAAAATATCGGCAAGAGCAAGATCTCGACTTCGCTCTCGTAGCTCCCAGATCAACGCAGCACTCGTCGGCGATCCCTTTGCGAGCGTGCGAATGCCACGGCGTATCCATTCGTCAGTGCCCGTGTAGTCTGCGAATCGCCGCAGCACTTCGCCGAGCGTGTCGCCAGCGCACAGCTCTTCGATGGTCCCGGCCTCGCGAAGCAGATTGGAAGGCGGCCTGACGATGGTTGCGGTCTTGTCGAAGTCCCGCACGATCGACGACAGCAACTCACGATTCGCTGCATCCGTATCGTGCCATTGCGAATTCACCATGCATTCGATCACGGCATCGCGATCCGAAGACTTCAGGAAGTAATCGGCGAGACCGGACACGACGGCATCGTGGCCGTTCAGCATCGCGCCGGTCAGCGCCACGAACAATCCCATGTGCCCCGGCATGTGCTGCAGGAACCAGCTGCCGGCAACATCGGGGAACAGGCCTATCGTGATCTCCGGCATGGCAATGCGCGAGGTCTCGGTGACCACGCGATGACTGGCGCCGCTGAGCAACCCCATGCCACCGCCTATCACGATGCCGCTACCCCACACCAGCACCGGTTTCCGACAGGTGTGAATGCGATGGTCCAATCGATATTCTTCGCTGAAGAATTCCAACGCGCTCGGATTCGGAATCGCACTCTCATGCTCGAGAATGGCGGAATGCAGGCTGCGCACATCGCCGCCCGCGCAGAAGGCTTTTTCTCCCGCACCTTGCATCACGATGCACGCCACTCGCGGATCCCGCACCCACTCGCGCAGCGTGGCATCGAGCAGCCTGATCATTGCCAACGACAGCGCATTCAGTGATTGAGGCGAGTTCAACCGCGCCACGCCGATGACGTGACCGCTCGCCGTATCGATCTGCCGGAATTCCACCGACGCAGGATTCGCGTTTGAACTCATCGGCTCCTCTATGGCGCCTTCGCGCAGGATGGCGCGGCCCATCATAACTCCGATGATGTCGTCAGGCGCTCATCTCAACGGTGCGCAGGCCATTGAGAATGGCGGCAGCCATGATGGCGCCAGGCTCAGTGAAAACATCCGGAAGGTAGCGACGGCCGTTGCGCCTCGCATTCCTAACGCGGCGTCCACCCAATGGCATGTGCGTGCAGGCTATGAATGTAGAGACGATCCGTCGTCTCGGTAACGCCTGTCGTTGCAGGATAGGCGCCGGTTGGATCCTGCAAATCCTCGGTGACGTGGCCGTTCTCATCGAAGGCGAACACATGTCCGTATGGATTGCCGACCGGCAACATGAACCGCGGCATCCGCATCACTACCTTGCGCATGAAAGGCTTTTGCGACAAGCCGTCCGCCGCTGGGTTGCGGGGCCCGAAAAGTCCCACCCAGATGCGACCATCGCGCCCACGCATCAGATTGTCGGGAAATCCGGGCAGATTATCGAGGAGCACCGTCGCCTGCGGAGAACCGCTTCGCACAGCCAGGTCGCGCGCGCCACTGTCGATCTTCCAGATTCGGTAACGGCCAGTCTCGGCAACGAACAGCGTCTGCCCATCGGACGACAAGGCGATTCCGTTGGCGAACGAGAATCCGTGCGCCACGATGTGCGTACTGGCAGTGGCGGGATCGTAGGCGAGCACGCGACCGGACGCGGCCTGCTCCAGGATATCCAGCACGCTGGCCTCGTAGGTGCCGCCCCATTGAGCGGGCAAGAAATGCGTGGACGAGTCGGCGAAATAGATAGTTCCGTCGCGCGCCACGACGACGGAATTCGCATAACCAATCGGATCATCGGCGCTCACTCGATCGGTGAGCAAGTTCACGCGCCCGTCGGCGGAAACGCTGAGCAAGCCTTTCATGGCATCCGCGGCGATCAACTGTCCACGAGCGTCGAAGTCGAAACCGAGTACGCGACCGTGCGTGTTCACAAAGACCTCCCGATGTGAACCGTCGGTATCCATGCGCAACACGTTGCCGCTCGTCATCGCCGCGTAGAGTTTTCCGTCCGGTCCGATCGCGATGTGTTCCGGCCCGACTTCATCTCCGATGTCGATGGTGCGCAGGCTGGACAGGCGCGTATTCGCAGCATGAACGCCGGTGTAGCCGGGTGCCGCCGGAGCAAGCCATGACACGGGATTGGCTGGAACGGGCCAGAAGCAGAGATAGGCAATGAATCCCGCGAACGCGAGCCCCACCGCGCCCGCAACCCTTCGAACAGTAAATACGCTCACTTCATGCCTCCTGCTTGATTCCTGCGGCGCCTTCTGCGCCGGCGCAGGACTCGATTTTCATGCATCCGTGAGTGAAGTCACTGCGAAGGCATTCTAAACCCGCCAGCAAACCTCCGGCAATCGCGGGTCGTTC
This sequence comes from Steroidobacteraceae bacterium, assembly GCA_040509875.1. Taxonomy (GTDB): domain Bacteria; phylum Pseudomonadota; class Gammaproteobacteria; order Steroidobacterales; family Steroidobacteraceae; genus Steroidobacter. The sequence goes on from JBEVKB010000144.1 coordinate 19,562, forward strand.
TTCGATTCGTGGAGGCGGCCACGACACGTCGCGGCCGCCTCCTCGCGTCAGCGCTTTGCGACCTTGCGGTCGAGGAAATCTCGAATCAGCGGCGCCATCACGTCGAGCTTGTCCTCCAGAGCGAAATGGCCGGTGTCGAGGATGTGAAATTCCACGTCGGGCAGATCGCGGCGATAAGGATGCGCGCCTACCTCGGGAAATATCTTGTCGTTCCTGCCCCATACGATCAGCGCGGGCGGCTTGCGCTCGCGGAAGAACTTCTGGAATTGCGGATACAGCGGTACGTTGGTTCGATAGTCATAGAGCATGTCGAGCTGAATATCCTTATTCCCCGGCCGGTCGAGGAGCGCCTGGTCGTGGACCCAGTTGTCCGGACTGATGCGCGAAAGATCCTTGACTCCATCCGTATATTGAAACTTGGTGATCGCAAGCGTCACGAGGTTCGACAGTGCTTCGCGGTGCTGGGCAGAACCGTCGGCCCAATAAAGCTTGATCGGATCCCAGAACTCGCGCAGCCCCTCTTCGTAGGCATTGCCGTTCTGGATGATGAGGCCGCTGACGCGTTCCGGATGCTTGAGTGCGAGCCGATAGCCAACCGGCGCACCGTAGTCCATCACATACATGGCATAGCTCTTCGCGCCGATCTGACTCATGAGAGTGTCCACTATGTCGGCGTAATGGGCGAAGGTATAGGCGAACTTCGTATGATCGGGAGCGTCGCTCTGGCCATAGCCAGGATAGTCCGGCGCAATCACGCGATATCGATCGGCGAGCGTGGGAATGAGGTTGCGAAACATGTGCGAGGAAGTCGGGAAGCCATGCAGCAGCAGCACGACGGGTCCGTCGGCGGGACCGGCTTCACGATAAAAAATCTTCACGCCATCGACTTGATTGGTCCGATAACGCACGGTTGCCGCCGCAGGTATCGCTGCCGATGCTTTGCTCATGGAAACGTCTGCCGAATCGGCAGCTCCGACCGACATGGCGAAAAAAGGCAGGCCGGCGATCAATAAACGTAGCGCATTCATGGTGATTCCTGTTTATAGAGTTCTGTGAGTGAGAGAGGGACGGACATCCTGTGTTGCGTGTAGCTCCATTGGGTTTGCTTCATCCGGTGACGCCATCTGCCCGGTGGCGATCCGATATATTTAAGAAAGACGCGGCTGAAATGCGCCTGGTCCGCGAAGCCGCATTCGTAGGCGATGTCGGTAAGTTTCAGGGCGGAATTCAACATCAACGATTGGGCGAAGCGAATGCGACGCTCCACGATGAACCGGTGCGGCGAAATGCCGAACGAGACCCGGAAGCGCCGGCATAGCTGCCCCCTGCTCTGCGCAATGATTCGTGACAGTTCATCGAGGCGTATGCGCAATAGCAGGTGATCGTCGATGTAACCGATCAATGCGGCGATCTCGTTGCGCGAGAATCTCGCCGCGCATCCGTCGAATGACGAACCGGCCCGCGGCATCGCTTGCAGTCCAACAACCATCGTAGGAGTCATGTCAGGGGCCCTCGCTGTAGAGCCATCGTCGTATGACGCACCTCCGGGCGATAAGACCAGAACCGGTCAGTCCGCCGCCCCTCGTTCGAGGGGTTTGACTGCAAGCACGCGCCCTTGCCGTAAATGCACAAGTGGATGCTCGACACACCACCCGAAAGAGGGGTCGCGGACCGGTTAGATCGGCTCGTCCCGACGTCAGCCTTCGGCGCCTAAACTCAGCACAATGCAACGCTTGTTCTCAACATTTCCAAACGAGTGGCCGGGTGCAGGCCTCTTGCTGCTGCGCCTGACGCTGACTGCTGGCCTGTTCGCAGATGCCATCGCGAGACTGCACGAACCCACCGGCTGGCAGATGCTGCCTGCCGCCGGCGAAATACTGATGGGAGCGTTGCTCGCGGTAGGCGTCTGGACTCCCATTGCGGGAGTCGTCGTCTGCCTGCTGCAGCTCGACCTGTTGCTGATGACTGCCGGAACGATCGAGCTGCCTCTGCATCGGGGCGCCGTTGGTATTTGCCTGGCGCTGCTGGGCCCGGGCGCCTGGTCGATCGACGCGCGCCTGTTCGGCCGCCGGCGCGTCGAGATCAAGAACCTTCGTGACGGCTAACTTGCGCGAAATCGAGGGATCGCTAAGAATCGAATCACCGATCAGCAGTAACACCGAAGCGTCATGTTCGCAGGCAAGCAACAGACCCCTGTCGGCGTCATGGGGATGGTGTTGCTCCTTCTGCTGTTTGCGCCGAGAGCGCACACGGACTCGAAGCGTGACGCCGATTCAAATCGCAGCGACAGCTCCGCCCCCAGTTCGGTCGTGCGCCAGGACGTAGTGCGACTTCCCGTCGAAGAAGCCAAGGGCCTTACCTTCCACCGCCTCTCCACGGCCGATGGTCTCTCGCAGACGCGCGTCTCGCAGATCATCCAGGACGACCTGGGCTTCATCTGGTTCGGTACGCAATACGGCATCAATCGCTTCGACGGCTACAAGTTCAAGCTGTTCGTGCACGAACTGGGCAACGAAAAATCGGCAGCCGGCACGTCGGTGCTGTCGCTGCTCAAGGATCGCGACGGATTGATCTGGATCGGCTGGAGACAAGGCCTCGACCGTCTCGATCCGCGCACGGAACAATTCACGCACTACCTCGTCGAGCCCGACGAGAGCACTCATCGCGCCAACGCGATCCTGCACATCTCGCAGGATCGGGAAGGCATGCTGTGGCTCGCTACAGGTTCCGGCCTGCATCGGCTCGATCCCACCACCGGTGCGCTCGCTCACTTCCGGCATAGCGCAGACGCAGGCAGCTTGCCGACGAATGACGTCAACTGGAGCGGCGAAGACTCTCACGGTAGATTCTGGGTCGGCACGAGCCAGGGACTGTCGGAGTTCGACCGCGTGCAGGGCAAAGTATTGCGACACCTCGCCATGCCCGATGCGGTTCAGATCAGCTTGTTCGAGGACCGCGACGGTCGCTTCTGGATCGCTCAAGCCTCGGGCAACGGTCTCGCTCTCTTCGACCCCGAGGCCAACACCGTCACCCCGTATTCTTTCTACGATCGGGATCCGGGAGCCGCCGCACTGACCGGCATCATGGGCATCGCGGAAGACGCAGACGGAAATCTGTGGCTAGGCTCGCCGGGGCTCGGCCTGCTGCGACTCAACCGCGAACGCGATCGTTTCGACCGCTACGGCTACCAGCCGCAAGACGTGCACAGCATCGCGGAAAATAAAGTCATCGCATTGTTCCAGGATCGCGACGGCAATCTCTGGACCGGGCTGCACTCGGCCGGGGTCAACTACTTCGGCCGGGGCTCGCAGCGATTCGAGCTGTTTCGTAACATCCCGGGCGATCCGAACAGCCTGACGCTCGATTTCGTCAATGCCATTCTCGAAGATCGCGATGGCATATTGTGGATAGGCAATGACGACGGCCTCAACCGCATCGACAGGCGCACCGGTCAACGCGAAACCATCGACCTCGCGCTGGGCCGCAAGCCGATGGTGATCAGCCTGGCGCAGGATCACACCGGCGCCATCTGGATTGGAACGTTTGCGCACGGACTCACACGCTACGATCCCCGCACACGCCGTTTCGAAACCTATACACACGATCCGTCCGACTCGCGCAGTCTCAGCCACAACTGGGTGCATTGTTTGTACGTGGACAGCAAGGGAACGGTCTGGGCGGCCACGGACGATGGCCTGAGCCGTTTCGATCCTGGCACGCGTAATTTCAGCGTCTTCAGGCTCACCAGCGACAGCCGGCTCAGCCAGGCTTATACCGGCATCGATGAAGATGCGAGCGGACATCTCTGGCTGGGCTCGGTGTACTCCGGCCTGCATCGCCTCGACCCCGCGAGCGCAGCTGTCACGGTCTACAAATATAAGAGCAGCGATCCGAACGGCCTGAGAGACAGCACGTTGCATTCGGTGCACATGAGCCGCAAGGGCATACTCTGGATCGCCACACAGAACGGATTGAATAGCCTCGATCCGCGCACCGGCGCGCTTCGTGCCTACGATACGCGCGACGGCATGCCGGCCAACCCGGTCTCGTGCATTCTCGAAGACGACCGGGGCGACATCTGGCTGAGCACGACACGGGGAATCTCGAAATACTCGCCCGAGACCGGGACGTTCTCCAATTACTCGCTCTTCGTCGGACTGCGTGGCAGCGATTTCACCGGCTGGGATGCCTGCTACAAAGGTCGGCGCGGCGAACTTTTCTTCGCGGGGTTTTCCGGCGCGGTGGGATTCGTTCCAACGGACCTGCAGGAAGTGGTGCCCGCGGCGCCGTTGGTGCTGACGGACTTCGAGATCGACGGCTTCAAAGCCCGCATCGGACGCGAGCAACCGCTCGAACGTGCAATCGCCTACTCCGAGCGCGTCACCCTCGCGCATACGCAACGAAATTTCTCGATCACGTTTGCCGGTCTGCGTTATTCGAGTCCCGAGACGACGCGGTACAGGTATCGACTCGAAGGCCTCGACAGCGCCTGGCATGAGTCTCCGACCAGCATCCGGCAGGCCACGTACACGACGCTTCCCGCAGGCAACTATACCTTTCAAGTTCAAATGGCCGCGGACCGGGGAGCCTGGCAGATGCCGGGGATCTCGCTGAGTCTTTTCATCCTGCCGCCCTGGTGGGCGACATGGTGGTTTCGCACGCTCTGCGCGCTTCTGCTTGCTGCTCTGACGTGGTCGATCGTGCGGATGCGTGTTCGATATGTCGCCCGCAAGATTACGTTGGAGATGGAGGCGAGGAACAGCGAACGCATGCGCATTGCCGGCGATCTGCACGACACGCTGCTGCAGGGGCTGTTGAGCGCGTCGCTGCAGTTGTCCGTGGTACAGGATCAAATCTCGCCGTCCGCCAAGGCACGACCGCTGCTCGAACACGTATCGAACCTGCTGCGACAACTCGTGCAAGAGGGGCGCAACACTGTTCGTGGCCTGCGCACCTGGCACTTCGATTCGGACGACCTCGAACGTGCCATCGCGGCCATCCCGGGCGACCTGCGAATTCAGTCGGCAGCACAGTTTCGCGTGACCATCGAAGGCCAGTCGCGACCGCTGTTGCCGGTTGCTCGCACCGAGGTGTATCTCATCGCACGCGAAGCCATTTCCAATGCCCTGCGGCACTCCGATGCCAGCGCCATCGAGGCGAATCTCGAATACCTTGCGGAGAGCTTCCAGATCACCGTGCGCGACGACGGACGAGGCTTCGATGCGGATACGGTCGCGGCGGGTCGCTCGAACCATTTCGGACTCGCCGTCATGAGCGAGCGCGCAGAGCGTTTCGGCGCCGTGCTGAAGGTGTCGAGCGGCCCCGGCGTGGGCACCGAGATCGTGCTGTCCGCAGCGGCGCGTGCGATCTATCAACCTGAGTTCACGAAAAATTCGTCGAGGCCCCTATGAATGAGCGCAAGCAGATCCGCGTGCTGTGCGTGGACGATCATCCGCTGTTCCTTCAAGGTGTCGCGACGATCATCGCTCACCAAGTCGATATGGCGCTGGTCGGCACGGCTTCCAGTGGCGCCGATGCCCTCGTGCAGTACCGGCAATCGCGCCCGGACGTCACGCTCATGGACCTGCGATTGCCGGACCTCGACGGCATCAGCGCGATGGTTGCCATCCGCAGCGAGTTCGCGGATGCGCGCGTGATGATGCTGACCACCTTCGAAGGCGACGTGGAGATCCAGCGAGCGCTGTCAGCCGGAGCACGCGGATACATGTTGAAGACCTCCCCGCCCGCAGCCCTGCTGGCTGGCATCCGCACCGTCCATGCGGGACGCAAACACATCCCCGTCGAGATTGCGAGCAACCTGGCGCAGAGCCTGGGATCGGAGTCCTTGAGCGAGCGCGAGATCGAAGTGCTTCGCGAACTCGCCGAGGGACATCGAAACCGCGACATCGGTGTGCACTTGTCGATCTCGGAAGAGACCGTCAAGGGACACGTGCGCAGCATCCTGGATAAGCTCGGCGCAAAAGATCGTACGCAAGCCGTTTCGATCGGCGTACGCCGCGGCATCATTTATCTATAGTTTCGAGGCAACGCAACCCATGCTCGTGCGACGTCGCAGTTTCATCCTTTGCACCATCGCAGTTGTTCTGAGTCTCGAACATCGCCAGACGGTTGCCGCGCCCTCCTCTGATTCATCGCTCGAAATCGTCACCGTGACGGCATCCCGGGTCAGCCGCGACGGCTACGAAGCGCCGACACCCACGATGGTGCTCGATGCCGAGCACCTGAGCCTGCGTGCGCCCCAAACGCTGACAGATGCGCTTGCGAACCTTCCACAGATGCGTAACGCAGCGACGGCGGGAACCGGCGGCGTGAACTTCGGTCAGTCCGCGGGCCGTGGTTTCGTCAACCTTCGCGGACTCGGCACCAATCGCACGCTCGTTCTGCTGGATGGCAAGAGACCCGTCAGCAACTCCTTGTCCGGAGACCGGGACATCCTGTCCTTCCCTTCGGCACTGATCGATCGCGTGGACGTCGTCACTGGCGGGACCTCGGCGTTATACGGTTCGGATGCCATTGCCGGCGTCGTCAACTTCATCGTGGATTCGCGATTCACCGGCTTCAAAGCCAGCATGGAAGGAGGAACCTCCTCGAAGTCCGACGCAACGGCGAGAAAGTTCACCACCGCCTGGGGTGGAGGACTGAACGATCGCTTGCACCTGGTCGCAAGTGCAGAGGTTTTCGACAGAGACGCAGTGACAGCGAAATCTCGATCCTTCGCCACGCCCGCCGCAATCGTGCCGAATCCACGATTCACCGCTTTGAACGGCGAACGACCGCTGCACGTGGTGCGTAATGCCTACGATGCGAATCAAGCCAGCGGCGGCCTGATACTCAACGGACCGCTGACCGGCCGGCAGTTCCTCGCCGATGGAACTACCGAACCGTATGTGCCTGCTTCGTGTCACGTGAGCAACCCCTATGTTTTGTGCGATTCGCGGCAGGACCTCTCTGTCCCACTGGGAGATATGGCGCTCACTTCCCCACAACGCAGGGTTGCCGGGTTCGGACGCCTCTCGTTCCAAGTGACGCCGGGCGTCGAGACTCATGTCGATGCAATGCTATCGCGCACGCGGACATCGCTGATCGCGCCGGGATTCGGAACCAGTAACTTCGGCCTCGAACTCCCGATCGAAGTTGCAGACAACCCGTTCCTGCCCGAGGCTGTACGCTCACAATACCTCGCTGCTGGAAATACCGAACTGCTCATCGGACGGCAGAACAACGACGAAGGTAGATTCGAAGACGTATTTCGCGAGACGGTGCAGAATTTCACCGCCGGGATGAGCGCGCACCTTGGCGGATCGTGGCTGTTGAAAGCGCATGCTGCTTACGGCCAGGCAGACACCGGTGAGCGCTGGCTCAACGTGTACAGCATCGATCGCTTTTTCAAAGCCGCCGATGCCGTATCGGTGAATGGCACGCCGACCTGTCGCATCAACGCTGTGACGATGACAGACCCGGCATGCGTACCCGTGAACATCTTCGGCGCAGGCAACATGTCGGCGCATGCGCAGGCTTATTTCCTGGGCGATATTCGCAAGCCGTTGAAGACCTACCAGCGGGAGTTCGCGCTGGATCTCACCGGCGAACCGCTGTCGCTGTGGACTGGTCCGGTGTCCGTGGCTGCCGGCGCCAGTTATCGCGAGGAACGCACGCGTCAGTTCAACGACGGCACCGGCGCTGGCTTCGCGTTCGCGGGCTATCCAGCATTTTCCGGCGACAGCGACGTCAGCGAGATCTATTCGCAGGTCGTCGTTCCATTGCTTCGCGACCATCCGTTCGCGGGATCGATGGAAGCGGATCTCGCCGCACGTTGGGTGAAGTACAGTCACGCCGACTCGGAAGTGCCCTGGAAGGTCGGTCTGAACTGGACGCCGCTGCCGGGCTTGCGACTTCGCGCTTCCCGGTCGGAGGACATCCGCGCTCCCAACGTACTCGAATTGAACCTGCCGCAATTCCCATCGAGCATCAGCACGCAGGTGAACCCGCTGCCCAATGGCGTACCGGCGTTCAATTCACTGGGCATTGCACCGGGTCAGCCAGTGAACGTGCGGGAGATTGGTGGCGGCAATCCTGCACTTACGCCGGAAATTGCCCAGACCACCGCGGTGGGCGTCGTGTTGCAACCGACCCCATTGCAGGGTCTCACGGCGTCCATCGATTATTTTCGCATCAAGATCGAGGATGCCATTACGACGCTTGCGGCCACAACGATCGTGCAGGACTGCGCGGCCGGAGATGCAGAGCAATGCGAGCTGATCGGATCGTCGGCAGATTCCATGCTGCCGACGGTGGCGACCATCTCGCTCAATGCGCAGTCCTTCGTCACGAGCGGACTCGATGCCGATGCGCGATATAGTTTTCCCCTCATCGGCGGTGAGGCGACCCTTCGCGCGCTCGCCAACTACATCCTCAAGTACGAACAGACGGTTCCAGGCGCTTCGACGCGAGATCTTCTCGGCGATATCACATCCGGCCTGCCGAAACTCCAGGGCGATCTGAGCGCGCAGTACGCGCTTGGGGAAACAACTGCTCTCGTATCGGGCGTCTACCTAGGCGGCGGCTCCTATCGCAACAGCATGTCCGCCGAGATTCAGAACAACCGCGTTCCTCACGTCTGGTATGTAGGCGCGACCATCGATCGTCGACTGCGCAGTGTTTGCGGCGACTGTTCGATATACGCATCCGTGAACAACCTGTTCGACCGCAATCCACCGCATCCCGGCTACGGCATGTACACCAATATAGATTCGAGCTTTTTCACGGGCGTGCCGTACGACCGTATCGGGCGGTATTTCAAAGTTGGACTACGCGTGGCGCTGTAGCTCTTGACCCTTCCTCCCCCGGTCGCCGGGGGAGGAAGGGGTAAGTCGAATCCGAATCATGACCGCAGCGAAACTAGAATGTGTTTCGGTTTCACGCCTGTCATCCGTTCATCCCGACAAGCCCACCCGCCTCAAAACTTCAGGCGGCGGCCCCGGAAAAGTTGCCGACGGCGCGTTGCCGACGTACTGCAGGTCCTTGCGACCGATTTCCGTCGTATAGAACCCGCCGGCAGTGAGGTCGCGATAGCGGGCAAAGAACCGCGCAGCCGCGGAATACTCCGGCTTGGCCCGAGGTGCGTAACAGATCTCGTCGCAGATGGCGCGCTGCTGGGCGTTCGCGAGGGCCGCAAAACTTTTTCCGAAGCGATCGCGGGATTGCGCAGCGAGCCACTCGAACCCTAAGAGCACGACATCGCGGTCTCGTCGTTGCCCGGCATATGGCGCACTGATCCATTCGTCGAGAAAATCCACGACGCCGACCTGTGAAGCGCTGGGCGACACCGAATCCGCGGGCATGATGAGATCGCTCAGCGCAACCGCGGTCAACCGTTGTTCGGCTGTGAATGTGAGCGGCCACAGCTCGCCTGCCTTGTACGCCTTGCCGAGATTCGGATCCGTACCGTAGCCGGTAGCTGCGGGAACGTACTCCGTCGTGAACGATACGGGTTCGGCTCCTTCGACACTCTCCGTCAATGCGGGGAGCGCGGCCACGGCGCTGAGCATCCACTTGAGCGATGTGCGGCGATCCATTTCACAGCTCCTTGCGGCGCATCCGCTCGAGAATATAGTCGGAGACCCGCCACGCATTGGCCATGATGGTGAGCGTCGGATTCTTGTCCGCGTTCGATGGAAACGGGGCGCCGTCGGTAAGGAACAGGTTCTTTACTTCCCAGGCCTGGCACCATTTGTTGGTCACGGAGTCACTGGGTCGCGTGCCCATGATCGCGCCACCGACTTCATGAATGATGCTGCCGCCCGGGCGGATCGCATCCGCACCGTTGGTCTTGAGATCGCCGACCACGCGACCGCCCATCCCTTCGATGATCGAGCCGAACGTCCGCTGCATATGCGCCGCCTGTTCGGTCTCGTGCGCAGACCATTCCCAATGGAAACGCAGCACGGGAACGCCCCATTTATCTTTCACGCTGGAGTCGAGTTCGCAGTACGAGCGCTCGTTGGGAATCATCTCGCCCCGGCCGGCGAACCAGACGAACGAACCGTAGTAGCGGCGTGCATCCTGTTTGAACTGCGCGCCGTAACTGCCGCCGGTCAACCAGTCCAGGTTCGCTGCAGTGTCGACGCCGGGCAGTGTTCTGCCGCCGCCGAATTCGATGTGATAGCCGCGTGCGAATTTCAGCTTGCCGGCCAGCTGCTCCTTGTAGAGCCACCATGGCGTGTACATGTGTCCGACATCCGCGCCGTCTTCATTGTGCGGCGGTAGATTCTCCAGCAACGGCACCTGGCCCCGGACCGAACTGCCGACCGTATCCATCAGGTACTTGCCCAGTTTGCCGCTGGAATTGGCGAGCCCCTGCGGGAACTTCGGCGAGGTCGAGTTGAGCAGGATGCGCACGGATTCGAATGCGCTCGCAGCCAATACGACTACGCGAGCTTTCGCCTGGTGCTTCTTGCCCGTCGCCCGATCGGTAAAGCTCACACCGCTCGCCCGCCCATCCTTGCCGAGCGTCACCTCGTAAACCATTGCGTCCGTGAGAATGTCCAACTTGCCGCTGGCCAGCGCCGGTGGCAGATGCACGGTGGTGGACTGGTAGTTGGCGCGGATCGAACAGCCGCGTCCGCAGGGCGTTGCGTAGAAGCAAGCCGCGCGATTTTTCATATCGGCCGCGATGATGGCCTGCGCAGCGGGATTACCCGGATGCAGCTTGGCCGGCGAGCGTTGCCAATCGAGCTGCTGAGTGAGAACCGCGCGATGTGCGGCGACAGTCGGAATGCCCAAAGTCGCCGATGACTTTGCGATCAGCAGATCGCTTACCCGCGGCTTGGGCGGTGGCAACAGGCAACCCGGGCTTGAGTTCGGCGTGTTCTCCAATCCATCGTTCGCGCCATACACGCCGATGAGCAATTCAACCTTGTCGTAGTACGGCGCCATCTCTTCATAAGAGATCGGCCAGTCGAAACCTAGGCCGTCGCGGCTATACGGTTTGAAGTCGTACGGCCCGTTTCGAAAAGAATAACGACCCCAATGGTTGGTGCGTCCACCGAGCATGCGCGCACGCCACCAATCCACCCGCCCACCGGGATCGGTGCGCGTTTGCACGTAAGGTTCGCCGGGTACGGTCCAGCCGCCGTCGACAGTCGCATCGTAAAAACCAAAAGGTTTGTCGACGGTGTCCACGCCACGCAGTGGCGCCTGCTCCGGTGTTTGAAACATCGCGGTTTCGGTGGCGGGATCGTACTTGCGACCGGCCTCCAGCATCAGCACTCGCGCACCTTCCATGGCGAGGGTGTAGGCAGTCTGCCCGCCTGCGGCACCGGAGCCTACGACGATGACGTCATAGGAATTCGCGACTGCCGTTTCCCGGTTCACGAACGCCATCGGTCAATGCGCCGTCGCGGGCATCGCCCGCATCTGTCGTCCACCTCGCCCCACGTGATCCTTCATGTGATTGAGATCCCCCGATGATTTCGCCAAGCATAGCCGAGAAATCGACGGGGCGCGTGAAGCTGTTACTTCCTCCCCCGGTCGCCGGGGTGGAGGGTGCAATACAGAAAGTGCAATTACGCGTAAAGAGCAGTCAAAAACCAGGGAGGTTGCTCCGGCGGGGGCGTCTTCCTCTTTAGTTACAGCACTCCTATTTCTGAATCAGAAATCAGAAACATCAATGAAGCATTCTCTCGGATGCGGACGCCCCCTCCTCAATCCTCCCCCGGCGACCGGGGGAGGAAGTCGGAACGATCCGCGATCGCCTGCACGTCGAGACTGTTGAGCAGGTGATAGCCGCTGCTCTGCTGAATGACTGCGATGTTCTCGCTGCCGCTGACGTTTCCAGTTGCAACGTAGGTGGGCGGCTGTCCGGTCGCCTGCAGCGATCGATCGGTAGCGACGCTAGTTGCGCGCGGCAAGTAGAAACTGATCGCGACGTCGGCCTGTGCCGGCAGCGCGAAGGAGATGTTATCGCTATATACCTCGCCGCCGGGTGGCAACGTCACGCTCGCCTGTCCGCCAAACCTGATCGTTCGATCCGTGCTCACATCGATCGATGAGTCGCTGGTACGAAGCGCGATGTGCACGTTGCTCACGGTGACAGGCTCGGCGCCGAATGTATTGGATAGCCGGATGCGCGCAGCATTTCCCGAGAAAGTCGTGCGCACGATCTGGCGCAGCGTCTGCTGATCGAAAGCTACGGTTGTCATCTTCTGCGCAGCGCCGTTTGCCGTTCTCTGCGAAGTTCGCGGGCTGACCCAGCTGCCTACCCAGTAGGGTTGCGCAAGGTAATGCCGCCCCAGCTCGGTCAGCTCGCCTTCCTTGCCCAGCAGGCTGGTGTGACGGTTGGCTTCGTCGGGCCAGCGTCCGGTGAACCAGGCGTAGCGGAATACGTCGCCGCGGCTTTCGCAGACGGCAACCAATTCCGTCATCTGCGCCTTCTGCTTGGCCACGCTATCGATCTGCGCGCCGTCGTTATTACTGTGCCAGTTGGCGAACTCGGTCACCCAGAACGGCTTGCCGTACTTGGCCAGGCGATCGAGCTGCCCGGCCAGGCCGTAGTCGTACCAATGAAATGCGAGATAGTCGATGCGCGGATCGCGGCCGGCATTGGCGGCACGATAGGCAACGTAGAAAGCGTCGAGCCACACGACGGGATCGGCAAAATTGGGCAGCGTGCCCCAGGTGATGGCGGGGCCGACGAGTTGCACGCCGGTACTCGCGGCAATCGCCTCGTAGCGTGGCCATAATTGTGCGGCCTGCTGCGGAGTCATGTTCGCTTGATCGGACAGGTTGGGCTCGTTCAACAGCAACAGATACTTGATGTGAGGATTGGCCTTGAGAAAGGCTTCCGCTTCCGCCGCATTGAAGTTGCCATTCCACAGCATGGGAATGAAGTCCATGCCGTAGCGACTGCGATAGTCGGCGGGCACGCCGTCGGAGGGCTTCAGCGCCCACCGGTACCACCACGACACACCTGGGGCGAGTGCAGCGAGATCGCTCGCAGCAATCAAATCGTAGGCAACGCCACGTTTTGCGCTCTTCGGCGTCGCGGGTGTTTCAGGTGGAGGAGTCGTTGCGGGCGGCGGCTCCGGTGTGGGATCGGGAGTAGGTGTCTGTGGCGAATCGGGCGTTGGAGTCGGCGTAGGCTCGGGCGCAGGAGTAATGGGAGTCGTAGGCGCCGGAGTCGTACCGACCGGATCGGGAGATGTCGGTTTCTGTTCACTGCCCCCGGATCCGCCCCCGCAGGCGACCACCAGGCACGCAGCGAGCAGCGGCAACACTGTCTTCACTGCAGGCACGAAGCCACGATCGGATGATTTCATTTCTTCGCCATTCAACCCAGGGCTGGAGAAGGCGGCGATGCTGACATGACTGCAGCTACATGCGAGCTGTCACAGCGAGGACACGTATCTGTCGAGCGACACGTTCGAACCCATTGCGTCACTTCACGACGCGAAACGTTTATCTCGGCGACATGGAATCGTCATCCCTCATCGCGACATTAGACCCATCCCGGTCGCCAGCAGGAGTAGCCAAATGTCCCGGAAATTGTCGCGTCGTGAGTTCGTGCAGAGCGCCGGCAGCGCCGCTGCCCTGACTGGCCTGGCAGGTATTCTTTACACGCGCCAGGCCCCTGCCCTCGTTACCTCCGATAGCCTTCGACCCAGTCCCGACTGGGGCCTGCAGATCGGCGACGTGGTCAACGACCGCGCCATCGTCTGGAGCCGCGCCGACAAGCCATCGCGACTGATCGTCGACTGGTCGCTGGATGAGAATTTCTATCGCTCCAAGCAGATCCGCGGTCCGCACGCGCTGGAGATTTCCGATTTCACGGCGCGAGTCGATCTCACTCACCTGCCTCCCGGCGAGCAGATCTTCCTGCGCGTGCAGTTCGAAGACCTGGACTCCGGCCGCGCTCGCAGCGAACCGCTGCTCGGCAGCTTTCGCACTCCAGCGCCCCGCCATGCGAACACGCGCTTCGTGTGGTCCGGCGACACCGTTGGCCAGGGCTGGGGCATCGACCTCGGCAAGGGCGGCATGAAAATCTATGAAGCCATGCGCCGCACGCATCCGCATTTCTTCCTGCACTCCGGCGATACCATTTACGCGGACGGGCCGCTGACCGACACGGTGACGGACACGGGCGGCAAGGTGATCTGGACGAATGCCTATCTCGACGCGGTACCGGAGAAACGCAAGGTCGCCGAGACGCTGCAGGAATACCGCCGCCATCATCTCTACAACCGCTACGACGTCAACAACCAGCGCTTCTGCGCCGAGGTGCCGCAGATCTGGCAATGGGACGATCATGAAGTCACCAACAACTGGTCCGATGCGAAGCTGCTCGGCGCCGCCTACACAGAAAAGAACGTCAGGACGCTCGCGGGCAATGCGACGCGCGCCTTCCTCGAATACTCGCCCATGCGCTGGCATTCGCAGGTGGAATCCGAACGCATCTATCGACACATTCCTTATAACAACGATCTCGATGTCTTCGTCCTGGACATGCGCAGCTATCGCGGGCCGAACAGCTACAACCGCCAGGAGACGCCGGGCAGTGCGACGGCATTCCTGGGCGCGAAGCAGCTCGATTGGTTGAAAGGCAAGCTCGAGCGATCCAGGGCGACGTGGAAGGTCATCGCCGCCGACATGCCCATCGGCCTGCTGGTGCCGGATGGCAGCGATGCGCAAGGCCGGGCGCAATTCGAAGCGATCGCCAACGGCGACGGTCCGGTGCTGGGCCGCGAATTCGAGATCGCAAACCTGCTACGGCACATCAAGCGCGAGAACATCGTGAACACGGTGTGGCTGACCGCGGATGTGCACTACTGCGCGGCTCACTACTACGACCCGCACAAGGCGCAATTCCAGGACTTCGATCCGTTCTGGGAATTCGTCGCCGGCCCCATGCACGCCGGCAGCTTCGGGCCGAACATGCTGGAGAATACATTCGGCCCGCAGCTGATTTTTCAGAAAGCCCCGCCCGTGGCCAACACACCGCCGGACGGTGGTTACCAGTTCTTCGGCCAGGTCGACATCGATCACCAGAGCAAGGATCTCACCGTCGCCTTGAAAGACAGCGACGGCGCCACCGTCTTCTCGAAGCGCCTGAACCCGCAGCGCTCACGCGACGGCAGGCACGACTGGAGTCGGGATTGATCCGCCTCTGATCGGGGGGCCTGTCGACGGGCTCGTCGACGCCGGTGCACTTCGCGCGAAATTCATGCATTCGCGCGACGATACACGGCAGAATCGCGAGCTGCACCCAGCCCGACAGCGATCCCCCGACGGAAGTGATATGGCGATCAAGTTGCTCACATTGAACATCGAAAACGAGCGGCATCTCGAACGAGTTCATGCCGCGATTACCGAACACCTGCCGGATATCGTCTGCCTGCAGGAAGTATTTGAATCGGACTGCGCGTACCTGGCGTCGAGCGGTCGTTATGACGTGAAGTTTTCGCCCAGTGCCCGCTTGCCGAGAAGAATCGGCCCGGACCGCACCTGGGGTGTGGCAGTGCTCACGCGAGTGCCCGTACGTCGCCAGATCGAGAGCTACTATGCCGACGATCCAGCCATTCGCGTGCTTCGCGAGCCGAACGATGCTCGTCGTGTCGTGGTCGTGACAGAGCTGGAGCACGAGGGGCAGCTGTATCGAATCGCCACCACGCATTTCACGTGGACCGGCGACGGACACATCAATGAGCAGCAGAAAGCCGACTTCACCCGTCTCGAGCGCCTGCTGTCCCATTATTCGGACTATGTGTTGTGCGGCGATTTCAACGCGCCGCGCGGCCGTGAAATGTTCGGCAGGTTCGTCGAGGAATTGGGGCTCATCGATCACCTGCCCGCGAGCGTCACGACAACCATAGATGCGCGGTTTCACTATGCCGGAGCCCTGGAGCTGGTCGTCGATACGATCTTCTCGACGCCGGAATATAGATTGATGGAGACACGCGTGCTGGAAGGCATCAGCGACCATAAGGGCATTCTCGCTCTGGTCGAGCGACGCGTTGGCTCCGCGTGAGCGGCTACGCCGCTTGAATCCCTACGCCACTTTTCTACAAGACCCTCACTTCACCCGCCTCTTCTCCAGCTTCCGCGCCAGCGTCCGTCGATGCATCCCCAACCGTCGCGCCGCCTCCGAAATATTGAAGCCGGTCTCGACCAGCGTTTCATGGATCCGCTCCCACTCCAACGTCTTGATCGATGTCGGCTGCTGCGACAACGAAACATCCACATTGCCCGTGACCTTGCGAAATGCACGCTCGATATCGTCCGTATTCGACGGCTTGGCAAGGTAATGGCAAGCCCCCAGCTTGATCGCCTCGACAGCCGTGGCAATGCTGGCAAATCCCGTCAGCACGACGATCAGTGTCTGCGGATCGTGCTGATGCAATACCTGCACGCACAGCAACCCGTTGCCGCTGCCGAGTTTGAGATCGACAACCGCATAACGCGGCGTCTGCGATTTCAGCAGTTCCAATAGCTCCGCGTGGCTTGCCGCCGTGAGTACTTCATAGCCGCGCCGCTCGAACGAACGTTTGAGCGTGCGAGCAAAGGCCTCGTCGTCCTCGACGATGAATAGCAGGTTGGGCTCATGCATGCGCGCGATCCTCCAACCGCAACCCGGCCAACGGCAACTCGACGCTGACGACAGCACCGCCCTCAGGACGATTGCTGGCAGCGATCGAACCGCCGAGCTTGCGCACGATATTCATCGCGATGAACAAGCCGAGGCCCGCGCCTTCTCGCGCCTTGGTCGAGTTATAAGGCTTGCCTAAGCGCTCCAGCATTTCAGGTGCAAATCCCGGCCCTGCGTCGGTGACCTGCAGCAGCAGCGTCTCATCGTCGTGCCGGGCGCTGAGCCGGATATCCTGCGGCGACACGTCGAATGCATTGTCCAGCAGGTTGGTCACCACTTGTTTCAATGTCGAATCCGACACGATGACGATATCGCTGCCCGACGAACCGTCGAACCGCAGCGTGCTGCCGGGACGTGCGGTGCGCCACTCCGTGACGATCTCGGAGAGGAAACCATTGACGGTAGTGACGACCGGCGCTTCGCTGCGAGCCTCGCCCGCCGAAAGCAGGACGCCGCTCAAGATAGACTTGCAACGTTCCACGGCGGCCTGCATTTCCGCAACGTCCTGCGCCATCTCCGGGTTGCGCCGTATCGCCGGCATATGCTGCCAGTCTCCCAGGATCACCGAGACCGACGCGAGCGGCGTGCCCAACTCGTGGGCAGCACCGGAAGCCAGCAGTCCCATGCGAACGATATGCTTCTCCTCGGCAGCCTGCTGTTTCAATGCAGCGAGCCGCGCATCGCGTTCGCGCAGGTTTCTAGCTATGCGCGTGACGAAAAACACCAGCAGTCCGGCGTTGAGGGTAAGACACACGAAGGTACCCACCAGGTATAGATTCATGGTCATGCCGGCGGGCAGCGGCAGCGGTCGGTTGACCAAGGCGATCCCGACGAAACTGATACAAGCGGCGGCGGCAGTCGCCCAACTGGACCTGGCATCGAGCAGCACTGCGGCCAACCCGATCTGCAACAGGTACAAGGCCGTGAAAGGATTCGACGCGCCGCCACTCAAGTAGAGCTGCGCCGTCAGCGCGGCAACGTCGAACAGCAGCGCCACACGCAAAGCCCTATTGCTGATCTGGGTGCGACGATGCAGCCATGCCAGGCTGACCAGGTTGAGCGAGACCAGCGTCGTCAACACCGCAGCCATGCCCTCCAGCGGCAGCGGAATCTGCAAACCGAAATGCACGAAGACGATGGTGGCGATCTGGCCGGTCGCCGCGATCCAGCGCAGCTGGATCAGCAACAGCATGTTCTTGCGATTGGTGGCGTCGCGGGTCGACGGACCCGGACGCTCCGGCGCGCTCATCGTGTCCGCTGGCGCCATTCGTGACGCAGAACCAGAACGGTCGCGCCGGCAAGCATCAGCGCGAGTACGAACCACGTGATGGCGTATTGCAGATGATTGTTCGTAAATGCGATCACGGTCAGGTTCCCACGCGGTGCGGCGGCGATGCCGGTGTCTTCGGCATCGACGAAGTACGGAGCAGCATTGCTCAAACCGCGGGCGGCGGCAATGGCGCCGACATCGCGCGAACACCAGCGATCGGCATTGCTGTCGTTGGTGCGTAGGAATCCGCCGCCAGGTTCGCTCATGCGCAGCAGTCCGATGACCTCGGTCTCACCGTCAATCTGTCCGGCGGCTCGGGTCGCGGCATCGCGTTGAGCGGGTGGAATGAAGCCACGATTGATGAGCACATCGTAGCCGTCGACTGTGTGCAGCGGCGTGAGTAACCAGTAGCCGCCGCCGAGCACAGTTACAGCTTGGACGAAGGTTTCCCGGTCATGCCGGTAGTGGCCACGCAAGCGGACGCGCAGGTATTCGACATCGCTTGCTTGCAATGCGGGCCAGCGCTGCGGGCCTGGGGCATCGATGGGTGGGGCATGGATGCGGCTTTCGACACGCTCGATCAGCGAGCGCTTCCAGGCCAGCCGCTCGACCTGCCATTTTCCCAACGCGCCCAGCCCGGCAATACCCGCCACCGCCAGCACGCAGAATGCGGCGAGCTTCCACAGCGGACGTGGCGGCGCGGTCATTTCATCTCGGCGTGAACCTGGTTCAAGGCACCTGGCTGGTGTCGTGCTCCGGCATCATATTGCTGTCGAGGTGATACATCACCCACAGCGAGCCTGCAAGCGTGATCACGACCAGGATCAAGGTGAAGACCAGCGACACCAGCGTCCAGCCTTCCTCGGACTTCGAGTTCATGTGCAGGAAAAAAATCATGTGCACGACGATCTGCGCCACGGCGAACGCCATGACGATCCAGGCAGTCGCCACGCGGCTTTCGAGCATCTCGCCCATCACCAGCGCGAAGGGAATCGCCGTCAGGATGACCGACAGCACGAATCCGATGAAATAGCCGCGCATCGAGCCATGCGGCGCGGCTGCGACGTGGTCGCTCATCGCAGCACTCCCAGAAGGTAGACGAAGGTGAACACGCCGATCCAGATCACATCGAGGAAGTGCCAGAACAGGCTCAGGCACATGAGGCGACGCTGGTTGGCCACCGTGATGCCATGCCTGCCGAGCTGCACCATCAGCGTCATCAGCCAGACCAGCCCGAACGTGACGTGCAATCCGTGCGTGCCCACGAGCGTGAAGAAGGCGGACAGGAAAGCGCTGCGTTGTGGCGTCGCCCCCTCGTGAATCATGTGACTGAACTCGAACAGCTCGATGCCGATGAACGCAGCGCCGAACAATGCGGTGACCAGCAACCAGCCCTGCGTCTGGCCGACCAGGTTCCGATGCGAGGCCAGCATCGCGAATCCGTAAGTGATCGATGACAGCAGCAGCATCGACGTGTTGACGGCGACCAGCTTGAGGTCGAACAGATCGCGTGGGCCCGGCCCGGCAGCAAGATTGCCTCCGAGCACTCCGTAAGTGGCGAAGAGCGCGGCGAAGATGAGACAGTCGCTCATCAGGTAGATCCAGAACCCGAGCAGCGTCGAGCCGCCCGCGGCGTGATCGGCTTCGTCCGACTGGTGGAAGACCGTCGGATCGAATTCCTGGTTGGCCAGTGTGTGCGCCATCGTCAATGTCCTGCCGCCAACCGGCGGGTTCGTTCGTCTTCGGTGCGCACGATGTCCGCGAGCGGGAAGTGATATTCGCGGTCGTAGTTGAACGTGTGATAGATCGCGTAACCGACGAGCGCGACGAAGCTGGCGCACGCGAGCCACCAGATGTACCAGATCATCGCGAAGCCGAACACCGTGCTCAGCGCAGCGAGGATCACGCCCGCGCCCGTATTCTTAGGCATGAGAATCGCTTTGAAGCCCGCACGCGGCCGTTCATAGCCTCGCTGCTTCATGTCCCACCATGCATCGCCATCGTGAATGATGGGAGTGAAGGCAAAATTGTAAGACGGCGGCGGCGACGAGGTGGACCACTCGAGGGTGCGGCCGTTCCAGGGATCGCCGGTGAGATCCGCCAGCGCCTCGCGGTTGCGAAAGCTCACATAGATCTGGATCAGGAAGGCTGCAATGCCGATCAGGATCAGCAACGCGCCGAACGCCGCGATCACGAACCAGATCTGCAACGACGGATCGTCGAAGTAGCGCAACCGGCGCGTCACACCCATCAGGCCCAGCACGTACAGCGGCATGAACGCGCAGAAGAATCCTGCTTGCCAGAACCAGAACGACACCTTGCCCCAGAACGGATCCAGCTTGAAACCGAAGGCCTTGGGGAACCAGTAGCCGATGGCGGCGAACAATCCGAACAGCACGCCGCCGATGATGACGTTGTGGAAGTGCGCGACCAGGAACAGGCTGTTGTGCAGGATGAAATCCGCCGGTGGCACGGCGAGCAGCACGCCTGTCATGCCGCCGATGACGAAGGTAAGCATGAACGCCACCGTCCACATCATCGGCAGCTCGAAGCGGATGCGGCCGCGATACATGGTGAACAGCCAGTTGAACAGCTTCGCCCCGGTCGGAATGGAGATGATCATGGTGGTGATGCCGAAGAACGAGTTGACGCTCGCTCCCGAACCCATGGTGAAGAAGTGATGCAGCCACACCAGGTACGACAGGATGGTGATGACGATGGTCGCGTACACCATCGAGCTGTAGCCGAACAGCCGCTTGCCAGAGAACGTCGAGGTGACTTCGGAGAACACGCCGAAGATGGGCAGGATCAGGATGTAGACTTCGGGGTGGCCCCAGATCCAGATCAGGTTCACGTACATCATCGGGTTGCCGCCGAGGTCGTTCGTGAAGAAGTTGGTGCCCACGTAGCGATCGAGCGAGAGCAGCGCCAACACGGCGGTCAGCACCGGGAAGGCGGCAACGATCAGCACGTTGGTGCACAGCGCGGTCCACGTGAACACCGGCATCTTCATCAGCGACATGCCGGGCGCGCGCATCTTGATGATGGTCGCCAATAGATTTACGCCGGATAGCAATGTGCCCACACCCGCAATCTGCAGCGCCCAGATGTAGTAGTCGACACCTACGTCGGGGCTGAACTGAATCCCCGATAGCGGCGGATAAGCAAGCCAGCCCGTGCGCGCGAACTCACCGACGAACAGCGAAGTCATCACCAGCAACGCGCCGGCCACGGTCATCCAGAAACTGAAGTTGTTGAGGAAAGGAAACGCCACGTCGCGCGCGCCGATCTGCAACGGCACGATGAAGTTCATCAGTCCTGTCACCAGCGGCATGGCGACGAAGAAGATCATGATGACGCCGTGCGCGGTGAAGATCTGGTCGTAGTGATGCGCGTTCAAATAGCCTTCCGATCCGCCGAAGGCCATCGCCTGCTGGAGGCGCATCATCAGCGCGTCGGCAAAACCACGCAGCAGCATGACGATGCCCAAGATCATGTACATGATGCCGATGCGCTTGTGATCGATGCTGGTGAACCACTCGCGCCACAGGTAGCCCCACAGGCCGGCGCGCGTGATCACTGCCAGCAACGCGACGCCGCCGATCGCAACCGCTGCGAACGTACCGAGCAATATGGGCTCGTGCAGCGGGATGGCGTCGAACGACAGCCTGCCGAGCAGCAGCGAGGTGGGATGCGATTCGTCAGTGGACATCGATCAATTCCAGGACCGTGAGGTCAACATCATTCGCAGCACTACCGGCCTTCCTGCGCATCGGCGGCCAGCAGACGCGACATTGTCAGATGGGGATTGGGCAGGCCCGCGCCGACCAGGGGTGAACGGTCGATATTTTCGAACGGTACATCGGCGTCGAGCTTGCGCGGCAGGTCGTTGTTCTTGCAGAGGCCCATGACATAGGCGCCAGCGGCACCGAACGGTGCTCGACCACCGCGTTGGCCTGGAGCGAAAGGTGCGATGTTGTAAGCGCTCGCGGCTCCCAGGCCGCCTCGCTCGTCGATGGCCATCATGTCGTGCCGGCACATGCGTCCCGGAGCCACGCACATGCCCAGAATGGCGTCGTACAGCGAACCATCGACGCTGGCGAAGTGGCGGATGCGTTCGCTCTCGGAGGGCTTCTCCAGTTCGAGAAACACATCGCGCGTGAGTGCGCTATCGGCGGCCTTCGCGGTGGCGACCCACTTGTCGAACTCCCCAGCTTGCAGTCCCCGCATCGTGAATTTCATGCCTGAAAATCCAGCACCGCTGTAATTGGCCGAGAATCCGCGCGAGACACCGGGGCGATTCAATACACCGTGCAAGCGGGTCTCCATGCCCGGCATCGCATAGATCTGCCCGGCGAGTTCCGGGATGTAGAGCGAGTTCATCACGGTGGCCGAAGTGATCCGCAGCGACAGCGGACGATTCACCGGCACGGCCAGTTCGTTGATCGTGGCGACGCCCTGTTCGGGATAAATGAACAGCCACTTCCAGTCCAACGCCACCACGTTCACCTGCAGCGGTCGCATGCTCTGGGGCACCGATTGCCCAGGCGCGATACGATCCAGCGGGCGATACGGATCCAACAGATGCGTCCCGAGCCACGTCAGCGCGCCGAGGCAGATGACGATGAGGAGCGGCGCCGACCAGATCACCAGTTCGAGACTGGTGGAGTGCTGCCAATCGGGCTCGTAGCGCGCCTTGGTGTTGCTTTGCCGGTAACGCCAGGCAAACAAGATCGTCAACGCCATCACCGGTACGATGATGAGCAGCATCAGGTAGGTGGATGTCACGAGCAGGTTGCGCTGCTGGACAGCGATGTCGCCCGCAGGATTTAGCACCACGGAGTTGCACGCCGCCAGCAATGCGAACAACGGGGCGAGCAACATGATCCGCAGATAGCGCCGTGGGCAACTTTGCATAGGGGCGGATGGCGAGTGTGCAGTAGGCATCCGCGACACCATACCCGCTGGCCACGGATTGCGACATTGGGCAATTTGCCCAATCGATACAATCCGCCGGCCTGTGTATAACGACGCATACCATGAGCGGAAACATACCCATCAGCCCGGCACACAGCGACTCACCGACATCGTCGCTCGAGCGCGATGCGCGTCGCCTCAACGCGCATCCCGGCGAGGTAAAACCCAGTGAAATGGCCATCGGCGTCATCATCGGGCGAACCTCGGAGTTTTTCGATTTCTTCGTTTACGCCATCGCCTCGGTGGTGGTGTTTCCGAAACTGGTCTTTCCCTACGTCGATGCATTGACCGGCACGCTGTACTCGTTCGCCATCTTCGCGCTCGCTTTCGTCGCAAGGCCGTTCGGTACTGCGCTATTTACGTACATCGATCGCACTTACGGGCGCGGCATGAAGCTGACGGTGGCGCTGTTCCTGCTCGGCGTTTCGACGGTGGCGGTCGCTTTCCTTCCCGCTTACAAGGACATCGGCATCGCTTCTGCCTACATCCTGGCCGTGTTACGCACCGGGCAGGGCCTCGCGCTCGGTGGATCGTGGGATGGTCTGGCCTCGTTGCTTGCGGTCAATGCTCCACAGAATCGCCGTGGCTGGTACGCAATGATTCCGCAGCTCGGTGCGCCGCTCGGGCTGATCGTCGCGAGTGCGTTGTTCGCGTACATCATCGCCAATCTTTCGGCCGCCGATTTCCTGGAATGGGGCTGGCGCTACCCGTTCTTCGTCGCCTTCGCCATCAACGTCGTCGCGCTGTTCGCACGCCTGCGCATCGTCGTCACACCGGAATACACGCGCCTGTTCGAGACACGCGAGCTGCAGCCGAGCCCCATCGGCGAAACGCTGCGTTTCGGCGGACGGAACATCGTCATCGGCGCGTTTGCGCCGCTCGCGAGCTTTGCGCTGTTTCACATGGTCACGGTGTTCCCGCTGTCGTGGGTGTTTCTCTACACCAGCGCAGGACCGGCCAGATTCCTCGTGATTCAGGCAGCGGGCGCGACTGTGGGAATAGCGGCCATCGTTGCGTCGGGCTGGGTTGCAGATCGCGTTGGACGCAGGACCTTGCTTGCGATTACGGCCGGCGCCATCGCCGCCTTCAGTGGCTTTGCGCCCCAGTTGCTCAATGGCGGCGACGCGGGTGAAGTCGTGTTCATGTTCTCGGGATTCATCCTGCTGGGGCTGTCCTTCGGCCAGGCTTCCGGCGCGGTGGCCTCGAACTTCGGCATGGCGTATCGCTACACCAGTTCGGCGCTGACTTCGGACCTCGCGTGGCTGTTCGGAGCCGGCTTCGCACCGTTGGTGGCGCTTTCGTTGTCCAGTAGCTTCGGACTGCCGTTCGCGGGCTTGTACCTGCTGTCCGGCGCGGTGGGCACGCTCATCGCGTTGCAGATCAACCGCCAGATCGAGACCGCGGGCGGTTCGGTTTAGGGCCATTGCATCGTCGTTCGAGGGAACACGACTGCTCGGTGAGGACTTAACTCACTACTGTCACCTTGGAGGACGATGTCATGCCCACGACTCGAAACAGCCCGGATACGACCACCGCTCGGCCGACGTCGCAGCCTCCCGAAGTCGCGGCGCTCGAAGCCGATGACGCGGACGAGAGCCTTACCGCGGACGAATCGGAAAATCTGCATGAACTATCGTTCGACGACGACAGCCGCAGCGATCGACACTCGGCAATCGGTTCCGCACAGAGCGCACAGAACGACAATGCGCCTGACGACAGCATCGACGAGATAGACGAAGAGAACGACATCTCGGAGCAGGAGGAAGACTGACTCCGGCGCCTGCTCCTTCTTCCGGCTTCCTCCCCCGGTCGCCGGAGGAGGATTGAGTGAGAGGGGCGTCTTCATCCGAGAAACTACCGCCGCTGGCGCTGTCCCGCCCCATCGGTAAGTCCGCGTAACGCATAAGGGACTAGCGCGTCACCACGTCCACTGGCACAGACTATGATGAGTGCAAGCGCGCGCCTAAGCTTCGAGCGCGCTACCGCCAGCAACTCAAGAGGTCGCCATGCCGGACGAACATCTGCCGGGCCTCCCCTCGCCCCCGTTCGACATCCACAACCTGCTGACGCCACGCTCGTTCAACCATCCGGTCGGACGCATCGAGTTGCGCGAAACCCATATCTCCTGGGTGATCCTCACCGGCGACTGGGCCTACAAGATCAAGAAACCGGTGCACCTGGATTTCATCGATAGCTCGACGCTCGAGCAGCGGCGGCTGTTGTGCGAAGAAGAAGTGCGGCTGAATCGGCGGCTGGCGCCGGAAATCTATCTCGACGTCGCCGCCATCGCTGCGGCTGGCGACGACTGGATCGTCGGCGGCACAAATACGCCGGTTGAATATTGCGTACGCATGAAGCAATTCCCTGCGCAGAGCGAACTGCTGGCCTTGCTGCTCAGCAAGCAGGCCACCATCGAGGAAATCGACGCCCTCGGCGAACTGCTGGGACACTTCCACCTGCAAGCGCCGGTCCTTGCCGAACCGCGCGGGGCGCACGATCGTCTTTCGGTTCTGAAGAGTCTCACGCAACTTGCCGCACAGATGCAGCCGATGGCCTTGTGCATGCAGCGGCTGATCGGCTGGACGGAAAATGCCCCGCAGAAGCTGGAGGAGCAATTGTCGTTGCGCGAGCGAGCGGGATTTGTCCGTGAGTGTCACGGCGACCTGCACGCCGCCAATATCGTTCGCTCCGACGGCCGGCTGATCCCCTTCGATTGCCTGGAATTCGATCCGGGCCTGCGATGGATCGATACCATGAACGACATTGCGTTCCTGGCGATGGACCTCGCCAGCCATCATAGAAGAGACCTCGCCTGCGTGCTTCTGAGCCGTTACCTGGAGGTGACTGGCGACTACGCAGGTCTGCGACTGCTGCCCTACTTCGCCGTCTATCGCACCGTGGTTCGCGCCAACGTCGATACATTGATGATGCAGCAGATGCCGCAGCGTACGGAAGAACTCGACGCCCGCCGCAACGATCGGCTCCTGGCGGCGGCTGCCTGGATCGAGCCGTCCACACCGATAATGATCCTGATGCACGGCGTGTCGGGATCGGGCAAGTCATGGCTGAGCGAACGGTTGGTAGCGGCGTTGCCCGCGATCCGCGTTCGCTCCGACGTGGAACGCAAACGACAGGCGGATGTGGCAGTCTCGATGTATTCGGATGCCTGCACCGGGCGCACTTATGCGCATCTTCTCGAATGCGCATACAGTAGCCTCAGCATCGGCCTGAGTATCGTCGTCGACGCGACTTTCCTAAGCGGCGAAGAGCGTTCCATGTTTCACGCCATGGCGCTGCGCATGCGAGTGCCGTGGCTCATCGTCTCGTGCGAGGCGGCGCCGGCAACATTGCGTGCACGGCTCCTCGAACGAACCGCTGCCGGAAGCGATCCATCCGACGCAGGCGTCGCAGTGGCAACGGCACAGCTCGCGAGCAGGCAACCATTCTCAGCCGCGGAACAGCAGCACGTCATTGCAATAAACACCGACGCGCCAGATGCCATCGAGCGGATTGTCGCAGCGGTGCATTCGAAGCAGCGCTGATCGGTACTATTCGATCCGCATATCTCGGGCAAATTCGCCGACCTGCAGATTGGCGCTCTCCGGCTCCCTCTGCTCATCGCTTTCCCCTTGTCGATCTCGCGTTCAGCGGCGCAGCTGCTAGCCGTCCGCACCTCGTGCGGCGTCCGCTGCCGTCTTCATCTGAGAAATTAGTTATCGATATCAAATATCGCAGGCAGGAAAGATATTATAGATTTTGAAGAGACTGTTCCGCTGCAGCCGGCCAGCCTCGGATTCCAGGCGCCGCCGACTTTGTATTGATTTGCGTATGCGACAAAAATCGGCGTCGATTCTGATATCGTTACCTCAGCAATGAGTACGCCAACCCGCAAGCGCCCGGCCCGTGCCCCGACCATCCATGACGTCGCCACGCTCGCGGGCGTCTCGTCGATGACCGCCTCGCGCGTGGTCAGCGGATCCACGCCCGTCCGCCAAGCCCTGCGCGAAAAGGTCAACGCGGCGATCAAGGAACTGAACTATCGTCCGAACGTTGCGGCTCGCGCGGCGCGCTCAGGCTCGGTCCGCATCGGCATCGTTCTCACCAATCCAAAATCCAGCATCCTGGGCGAATTCCTGCTGGGTGCTTATGGGGAAAGTACGCGGCTAGGCGTGCAATTGCTGGTAGAGCCGGCCATCGAGGATCCGGTCAAACTCGATGCCTTGCGGCGCTTGATGCGCGCCGGGGTGGACGGAATCATCCTGCCTCCGCCGCTGGGCGACTCGACTGCGGCGCTGGCGTTGCTGCGCAAATCGCGGATATCCGCGCTCGCATTTGCAACCGCGGATTCGCAGGCGTCGATTCCGGCTGTCACCATCGATGACTTCAAAGGCGCGGCTTCGATGACCCAGCATCTCATCGACCTCGGGCACAAGCGCATCGCCTTTGTCCAGGGCGGGAAGCTGCACTCCCCGGCTCAGCGTCGTGAAGCCGGCTTTCGAGCCACCATGGAGAAAAACAGCTTGCCCGTGCGCGCGGCCTGGATTGCGCCCGGGGATTTCACGTTCAAGTCCGGCTTCGAAGCTGCACGCAAATTTCTGAGCCTTGCGCCGCGCCCCACGGCAATCTTCGCGGCCAATGACGATATGGCAGCGGGCGTCATCGCGCTTGCGCACGGGATGAACCTCAAGCTTCCCGATGAATTGAGCGTTGCGGGTTTCGACGACACGCCGATAGCCGCGACGTTGTGGCCGTCGCTCACCACGATTCATCAGCCCATCTCCACTATGGCGAGCACCGCAGTTCGCACCATTGCCGAGATCGTGCGTAGAGCGCGCGCGGGTGAAGCGGGTGCATTCATACATCACCGCATGGAATGCATGCTGGTCGTACGAGCTTCTACTGCGAGCCCCAGCGCCCAGTCGGAGAAAACGCGCACTACGACGATCTCGTAGACAAAACCATTCTCACGCGCCCGCTGCATCGATGGCGAGCGCCAATGCTCCCTTGACGCCGGCCTGCGTGCCGAGTGCAGGCGCGCAGATATAACTATCGGCATAGAGTTCGGCCTGCTGCCAGTAGCCGCCCAACCAGTGCTGCATGCGGGCGCGAATCAGCGGAAACAGACGATCCTGCTGCATCACGCCGCCGCCTAGAACGATGCGATGTGGCGCCAGCGTTGCAACCAGCTGAGCGCAAAGCTGGCCGAGATAGTCCGCTTCAATATCCCAGATCGCATCGTCCGGTGCGGCATCCAGCAGCGATCGACCGGTGCGCTGCTGGATTGCAGGCCCCGACGCCAGCCCTTCCAGGCAGTCGCCATGGAATGGACAGTTCCCCGCAAAGTCTCGATCGAGCGGATGGCGGCGCAGGTGGATATGCCCGATTTCCGCATGCGTCAACCCGACCATCGGCGCGTCTTGGTAGACGACGCCCGCGCCTATGCCCGTCCCGACGGTAACGTAGGCGATACTCGGCAAGCCGACACCGCTACCCCACAACGTCTCAGCGAGAGCCGCGGCATTCACATCTGTATTGAAGCCGACGGGCTTCGCAAACTCCCTGACGAGAACGCCCCGCAGATCGAAATTCGACCAGCCCGGTTTGGGCGTCTTCAACGTGTGGCCATGACGAGCAGACAGCGGGTCGAGATCCAGCGGTCCGAAAGAAACCAAGCCCAGTGAGCGCACTGGACCTAAGCGAACCTGCGCCGAGCGAAAGAAATTGAACACGTCCGCAAACGTCGTCGCGGGGTCGCGCGTGTCGAGACGCGTCTCCAGCAATATGCGACCGTTCGCATCTCCTATCGCGCAGACGAACTTGGTGCCACCCGCTTCGATGGCGCCAAAGACAGTGTTGGATTCGGCGATCACGATGTACTCATCCTCCCGGCGCGGCTGTTACCGCATCGGGGATTGGCGTTACTGATATCGATATCATAATATGGTTCGCGATGGCGGCGGGCGCAAATGGGGAGATCATGAATTCATCGTTCGAGCCGAGCATCACGGCGACTGTCGCTCCGGTAACGGCCACCGACCGCTTGACTCGGCAATAACAACATGTCCCCGCTAGTCGAAGCCGAGCAAATCAGCGAATCGCTTCGCTCCTGGCTGCTCGATCAAGCATACCCTGCGTGGTGGTCGCATGGCGCGGATCACGTTCGCGGTGGATTTCATGAGCGGTTGCAACAGGATGGCCTGCCTACCGGCGAACCTCGCCGCTCGCGGCTGCATCCACGACAGATCTATTCTTTTGCCCTTGCGCAGGATCTGGCGTGGTCCGGTCCCGCCGTATCGGCCTTGTCGCACGCCCTCAAATTCTATCTGCTGCATTACCGTCGCGCCGACGGGCTGTTCCTCGCCGTCGTCAATGCCGATGGGACGGTTGGCGACGCCAGCGCCTTTCTTTACGACCAGGCATTCGCCCTGCTCGGCCTTGCGTTCGCCTGCAAATCGCTCGGCGACAAGAGCCTGCGTGACGATGCTCGCGGATTGCTCGACGCCATCCGTCTGCATTTAGGTCACTCGCACGGTGGATTCGACGAGATACCTTCCGGCACCCTGCCGCTGCTGTCCAATTCCCACATGCATTTGTTCGAAGCCGCACTCGCCTGGTTCGAACAGGACGCGGATCCTCGCTGGAAGCATCTCGCCGAAGAAATCGTGTCACTGGCCACCACGCGTTTCATAGATCGCGACAGCGGCTTCCTGCTGGAGTTCTTCGACGCGAACTGGCGTCCAGTGGGGCCGCATGGGCAGCGACGCGTCGAACCGGGCCACCAGTTCGAATGGGCCTGGCTGCTGCTGCGATGGAGCCGCCACAGCGGCGACTTACAAGCCCGGCAACTGGCCCTGCAACTCATCGACGCAGCTGAAAATCGTGGAGTGGATCGGTCTCGCCGCGTCGCCGTCAACGCGCTTACTTCGAATGGCGCCGTGCTCGACGGCAACGCGCGCCTGTGGCCACAGCGCGCGCCTGTGGCCACAGGCGGAACGCCTGAAAGCCATGCTCCTGGCCGCCGAAACGACATTGGATGAGCGGTATCTGGAGGCGGCCGTGCAATCGGCTCGAGTATTGATGACTTATCTGCACGCGCCCAAAGCAGGCCTGTGGCGAGACACTCTTCAACCTGACGGAACGTTCATCGAGGAACCCGCACCCGCCAGTTCGCTTTATCACATCGCGGGCGCCATAGTGCAGATGATGCAGACCTTGCTGAGGCTTCGCACCGCCGCAGCCATTTCGCCGTGAGCCCTTGATATACCGTCGGTCGCCAAGCGCGACTATGCACGGCTGAGCGCGATTCTTCCTGAACGAAATCTGGTTCGACGACGACAGCCGCTGCGATCGACATCAGGTAGAGAGCTGCGCTTCTCTCGCATTCCCCCACTCCCGAACGTCGACCCCCTTCACCAGCAGCCACAAGCAAAACGACGACTCGCCGATGAACGGCAGCAGCAGAATCCCCGGAGAGATCAGCTCGAAAAACGCCGGCAGGAACAACGCCGCAAAGCAGGCTGTCAGGTAGCTCACGCCCGCAATCTGCATCAATACACCGACGAATCTGGGCAGATAACGCGATGTGAAAATCAAGTAGCCATTGATGACGCACGTACAGCCAAAGAAAATCAGCGCGATGTTGAAAGCGACGCCGTGCGACTTGTAGGCCAGGAAAGCCAGCGCGTGCAACTGCCTCGGCTCGAACGCAGTGAGGTAATCCGCGTTTTCCAACGCAGCCATGACCGAAAAAAGAAACAACTTGCTGATGGCCTCGACCGCAAGCGACACCAGGTTGAACATTACCGCGAGCAAAGCGAGGTTCCTGCTGACCGGCCTGAGCAACACATATTCGATCAGCAGCAACGGGACGGCGCACAGCACCACCAGCATGTTCGCCGCAGTGCCGAGGCGCCATAGCGGTTGCGCAGCGATGATATTGCCAGCCGTAGCCGTCGCGTCTCCCGATACGATGAGCTTGGCATCCACGAAACCCTCGGCGAACATGCCTAAGGCGATGATCATCAGGTAAAGCACGCCGCCAATGCGCGCATAGACCTGGGGGGAGTTCTCCATCGTTCGATCAGTCACGGCAGTCTTCCTCATCAATTGCGCCCACGCTCACTTCTTCTTCCGCTGATTCTCAGCGACCGCGAACAGGATCAGATACGCGATCCCAAAAGCAGTCACGGGAAGTCCCCATAGCGCGCTCTTCGCGCCGGCATTGACCCCCAATGCCGCCATCAGCGAAAGGCCCAGCAGCGTGAAGATCAATCCACGATGAAGATAGTGCGCGGGGCGCGTATCTTCGCGGGGTCCGCCACCGATGGCCGTCGGTGGCGGAATCTCCAGGCCCCGCTCCAATGCGGTCATCCTCTCCCGATGGTTCAAGTCGACGAGATGCCGGCTATGGCGATACGCCAGGAAAATAGCCAGCATCCCGAAGAACAGCAGCATGAACATGACCATGAACGTAATGAAAGTGGGCAGATCCATGGATTTTTCCAACCCCAGGCTCGATAGTGATATTGATACTGCGCACATGGCAGCGTGGTTTTGACCGACGACGAATTAATGTTCGGTCGTTCAAAACCGCCGGCTGGCGAGCACGGTATCAAGTCCATGCCGTCCAACACAGCTGGCGAATCCACGGCCTCTGGCGTAACCACGGAACGGCGCGACGCGGATATCGTTCGGTACATCGGCGACGGCAATCCGACCCAGGCATTCGAGCTGATCATGCAGCGCTACGAGGCCAAGGTATATCGCCTTTGCGTCGCTTATCTTCGTAACCCGGTGCATGCGCAGGACGCCGCGCAGGAAAGCCTGGTCCGGCTATGGCGGGCACTCCCCAAGTACGACGGCCGCGCGTCGCTGTCGACGTGGATATATGCGATCACCCGCAACTGGTGCCTGTCATGCTTGAGCAAAAGACCCAGTCCCCTGTCGCTCAGCGAAGCGGCGGTCGAGGCCGAAGCAGCCTCGCTCGCGATTGCCGATCGCCAGGAAGGGCTCGACCAGAATCACACCATCCGGCAGTTGGTCGCCGAGTTGCCGGAAATGACCCGTCGCATCGTCACCTTGTATTATTTTGAAGAGCAGTCCGTTGTCGAGGTGAGCGAACAGGTCGGCTTGCCCGAGGGAACGATCAAGACGCACCTGTTCCGCGCTCGCGCCCGCCTGGCGGCGCGATTGGAATCCTTGGGATTGGCCGACCCCGCTCGCTGGATCGCCGTTGGAGATCGATATGGACAATGAGCCGTCTTTGCCCGAAATAGATCCTGGGCTCGACGCTGTATTGGATCACATGCTGGATCACATGCTGGATCACACGCTTGCCGCTGCTTTTCGGGCACCGGAGGTCCCGTCGGACTTGCGCGCCCATGTCATGGCAGCGATAGCACGGGATCGCACACCCGACGAGGATCGCTGCCGTCGAGAATTGGAAAAGGACTATCGCGATGCCATCGCCACTCTGAACGCGAAGTATCTGCGCCGATGCCGCGACGCCCTGGTCGCTGGCTCAGTCGTCGTTGTCATGAGCGGTTCGGCCATAGGGCCGCTTTCTCTCTGGCTGGCCCAGTTCTTCGCGGACTCGGCGCCGCTCGTCGCAGGCTCCATGGCTCTGGGCATGGGCTTGTTCTGCGGCGGCATCGTCTTGCGGGACTTGTTTGGAAGAATGGGAATCCACGCGCACTAGAGCACTGTCGACGTCACGTTGCCCGAATCCGGTTTAGCGGCAAATTCAATGTGGGTCGACGATCAAGCTGCTCTTCTGAACACGCCGCGGTTCATGTAAAACTGCTGTCTCGATTCTTCAAGCACTTTTCCTCCCGTTGGTGAAATATCGGGGTATCGCGTGCGACGCGATCTGGGTGCAGAGCTTCACGTAAGCTTGTGACTACTGCGCCGCGCAGCAAGGAACGAAGCCGGACATCGATGCCGGCACCGAGGATGACACGTGAACCAGCCCATCAACATCCTGTTGCAGACGACGATCGAACCCACGCAGAACGACTGGCACATCGGTCGCTTTTCGATGTTGCGTGACTACCTTGCGTCGCTGGCCGCGAGCGATGGCAGTCCGCTCTTTCGTGTGACGGCGCGAGACCGACACAAGGTTGGAGCGCCGGATCCGGTTCTCTCCACGCTCGACCGTTCTATTTACGACGAGGCATGGATTTTCGCTGTCGATACCGGCGATGGCCTCCACGAGGAGGATCGTGCAGCCATCCTGCGCTTCCGGGCGCGAGGCGGCGGGCTCATGGTCACACGGGATCACATGAACCTGGGTTGTTCGATCTGTACGTTGGGCCCGGTCGGCGCCGCCCACGTCTTCCATTCGCACAACGCAGTCGATCCCATCCCTCCTCCCGACGATCTCGGGACACCTTATATTCACTGGCCCAACTTCCACTCGGGGGCGAACGGGGATGCGCAGCGGGTGGAGGCACCGCTGCCGGTGCATCCGGTGATGCGTGACGTACGCTCCGAAAGCGGCACCGTGATGTATCTGCCCTCCCATCCGCACGAAGGCGCGGTGGTGGCTCCGAAGTCGGATCCTCATGCGAGAGTGATCGCAACGGGCAGGAGCCGGGCGAGTGGACGGCAATTCAATATCGCCGTGGCCTTCGAGCGTTCGGATACCGACGGACCGGCGATCGCGGAATCTACGTTTCACCACT
Organism: Steroidobacteraceae bacterium; assembly: GCA_040509875.1. Taxonomy (GTDB): domain Bacteria; phylum Pseudomonadota; class Gammaproteobacteria; order Steroidobacterales; family Steroidobacteraceae; genus Steroidobacter. The sequence goes on from JBEVKB010000144.1 coordinate 53,151, forward strand.
TCGCCGACTACAACTGGGACCCCCGACTGGGCAGTCCCGATTTCGTCACCGAAGCACCGGTCTACACTCTGCCGGACACGGCGCAGGCAATGGCTTCGGTACATTGCTACGTGCGAAATGTGGCGTTGTGGCTGGCGGGAAGGCTTTAGGCTGGTTTCGCGTCGGCGGGTTCGCGCGACGCTCCTCGGCGCGAAGACGCGCTCTACCGAAACCGCGCCGGCTGCAGTCTGAAGATCGACAGCTTGGGATATTTTGCACGCACTCGACGTATGGATTCGAGGAGCGGCAGCAGCTGAGCTTATGACATGCGCGGGCGTGGTTGAGAGAGGCGCTCTTTCGACGCCAACAGCCGCATCGCCCACCACCACAGCAATATCAGTGGAGGCAGCATCGCGGCAGTGGTGGTGGTGATATCGAGCCACGAGTGATAGCGCTGATACACCATCAACATGGCGTAGGCCAGCCCCAACGATGCGGCCGCAACTCGCCACACCTGGCCTGCCTGCCACAGCGACGACGCAATCGCGACGAAAATCGCAGTGTGCGTACTGAAATCCAGTCCGGCGGCAGGCCACAAGCCGAGCTGTTTATCGATCGCCTGTCCCGCATAGGCCGCTGCCACCGCAAGGAGAGTCAGGGCATCCAGAGCAAGAGCGTATCTCACACGCCCGGTCGTGCTCGGGCGGCGCAGCCATGGCGCCAATAAAGCGACCACTCCGAGCGTCGGATTTACCGAATCGGCGATTGCGTCGAGCGTGTCATACGACAGCATTTCTCATCCTTGAATTAGACTTGCAACTCACAGGGCGTTGTTCGGCCATATCTCGTGCGCCACACGTGCGCGCCGAGGTTCATCGACACCTGCATCTTCGCGATTCATCACGACTCAACCTCATTGAGAGTTTGCCCTACGACGAGCGCTGTCGCTGTTAAGAACCGCTATGCGAGTGCGTCGCGCCCGCGTGGGCGGCATCGCCAGGCTGTTCGTCACCGTCAGCCAGGCCTTTCTGCCCAACCCCGCTCGCCCGCCGTTCTACTGCGATTTCTTCATGGAGCCCGTCGACGGCGAGCCCAGGCTCCATCTCGAAAACACCCGCAGGCTCAAGACGGGCTTCCTGCTCGACGAAACACTGGACGAAGCCGCGGCCAATCTTCGCAGCATGCGCGCCATCGCTTTCGACTGGGGACGTTTCGACACCACGCAGGCGCACGTACTCTCCAATCGTGCGTTCAGCCGCAAGCTCGAGGATCTCGGCGCCGCGCATGAAGCAGAGGAGTATCGCGGCGGTCCATGGGACATGGACGTGGACCGACGACGGCCGCTTCTACGCGCGGGTACTGCCGTTCCTGAATCGATATCTCGTATTCGAGTAAAGACGCGCGAACCCAATTCCCACGAGGGCAACACTGCTTTGCCGGCTGAACGGCTTCAGGACCACGGCGGGATGAGGCACTCTCAAATCCATGAAGCACCACCACACCGTCTATCAGCCCCAGCAGCCGACTTCCGAAGCTTTCACGCGCCGCGCCGTCATCGCTGCCGCCTCGCTACTGTTTGTCGGTTGGCAGACGTCCGGTCGAGCCTCGCCACCCTCCTCCACGAAAAAGCAGGACACAATGTCAGATCCACGCGTCAAGACCTACCAGACCTATCTCTCCGCCTGGTCCGCCATACCCGACGATGAGCGAGCCAAGCGCCTCCGCGAAACCCTGACGGAAAGCATCGTGTTCGCCAACCCCATGCAAACGCGGCGCGGGTTGGCGGATGTGGCTGCGCATCTGCAGGCCTTTCAACAACGCAGTCCCGGCGGGTCGTTCCGCATGAACGAGATGCTGGGCTGGGAAAACCATGGCATCGCTACGTGGCAGCTCGTCGATGCCCAGGGTCAACCCGGGTTCTGGGGCTACGACGTGATTGCTTACGACGGACAAGGCCGCATCGAGAGCATCCTGCTCTTCAGCCATGTGGAAAAGCAGATGCTGAAGTAGCGACGTCTAGATCAGGTCGGACAGGGGCGGCGCGTGCATGCGCAGATAGGCTATCAACGTGTTGACCCGCTCCGGCGTCAATCGCCGATCACGACGCAGGAAGTTCATCGTCGTGTCTGCGTCACGCCAATCGCGAAGAAGCTCGATCGCGCGGCCCGCTCTGAGATCGTCTGCGCCAAGCCAGAGCGGCGCGGACACGATACCCGCCCCATGCACGGCGGCCTTCCACGCCGAAGCGCCGTCGTCGAAGACGGACGAAACGTCGGGTGCGACCTGGATGGCGTCGCCTTCCTTGCCCGGTTCGCGAAACCACCAGGGACGCACCTGGCCGTTGCGCTGGTTTCGAAAGCCGATCAGCTTGTGCGCGGCCAGATCGCTCGGCTGTTGCGGCCGTGCGCGTCCCTCCAGATATTCAGGAGAGGCACAGACCACCCAGGGACACTTGAACCAGGCCGTCTGCAAGTGGCCCGGAACGCGGACCAGCGAACCGCTGCGGATCGCGAGATCGACGCCGTCCTTGGCAAGGTCCACCAACTCGTTGCTCGCGCGAAGATCGAGTCGAATGGAAGGATTCTCCCGGCTGAATGCCGCCAACAGCGGGGTAAGCACATCACGCATGAAAGCGACGGGTGCGGTGACGCGAACCCAGCCCGTGGCGCTTTCTTGATTCTGCTCGCCCGCTGAACGACTGAAGACGCCGGCGGCGCGCACCACTTCACGAGCCAGCTCAACCAGTTGCTCGCCGTCGTGAGTCAGCGAGACGGCATGGGTCGAACGATGCAGAAGCTTCACACCCGACGCCTGTTCCAGGCGCGCGATGGCTTTGGAAACACTCGCCGTCGACATTCCGAGTTGGCGGCCGGCTTCGGCCAGGGAGCCGGCATCGATGACGGCGATGAAGCATCGGAGTTGCGAGAGGGAGATGTCGGGTTCGGTCATCGCTGCATGACGGTAGTATTCGAGATAACCATCTTACCTTCCTCCCCCGGCGACCGGGCGAGGAAGCCAGAACCCAGCATCTCTTCGGCGACATAGCGCTTCGCCTCCCGGCACGCCTCGAAAAGCGGCACTCCATGTGCCAACCCTGCACTGATCGCAGACGCCAATGCGCATCCCGTGCCGCGACTCCTCGCCTGAAGCCGTGTAGACACTATTCGCTGCAAACTGTCTGCGCAGACCAGCAGGTCGACGGCTTCCTCTCCATCCCAGTGACCGCCTTTGATGAGTACAGCCCGCGGCCCGAATGCGAGCAACCTCTCCGCCTGCTCAATCAGCGCTTGCTCATTAGTCGCCATGTCTTCATCGAGCAGAGCGGCGGCTTCGGGGACGTTCGGCGTGATCACCATCACGCGCGGAAACAACTTCCCGCGCATTGCCGTTCGGCCATCAGCATCGAGCAACACGCCACCGGAAGACGACACCAACACCGGATCCAACACGATGGGCATCGACACGTCTGCAGGAAGGCTTTCCACGACCGCCTCGACAGTCGCGCGAGTGCCGAGCATTCCTATCTTGATGGCGTCCGCACGTCGCGTTGCGAGCGCCGCCGCGATTTGCGCACGAATGATCTGCGGCGGCACATGGTGAACAGCAGCGACCTGCGAATCCGACTGTGCCGTCACCGCCGTGATCGCACACAGGGCGTCGGTCGAAAAATCCGTCAGCACCCTCACATCGCGTGTGAGCCCCGCTCCGCCGCTCGAATATGTCGCGGCAATCACTAGAACGGCAGGTCGCAAGCTCTGTCTCCCAATGCGATGAGCGCCACATTGTCGTGGCCCCGTCGTTGCAATAAGCGCGCTGCGCGCCA
>JBEVKB010000145.1:0-8446 GCA_040509875.1 Steroidobacteraceae bacterium
AGTCCCTTCGGTGGCCGGTGTCAGGCCGGTCAGCATTTTCATGGTCGTGGTCTTGCCACAGCCGTTGGAACCGAGGAAACCGAAGATCTCTCCGGCAGGAATGGAGAAATCGACATGATCGACCGCGACGAAATCGCCGTAGCGCTTGGTGAGTCCATGCGCTTCTATGGCCGGCGGCATGGCTGCGCCACTTCGCTTCGGTGGGATTTCCAAGCGTCGATGTGCGCTACGCCGCTCATCGGGCAGCAACGCGACGAACGCATCTTCCAGGCGTTGTGCATGCGTGGCTGCGAGAATTTCGGCTGGTGTGCCCGTTGCCAGGATGCGTCCCGCGTTCATCACGACGAGGCAATCGAAGCGCGCGGCTTCTTCCATATAAGCCGTCGCCACGAGCACGCTCATGCCCGCGCGTCGTGCACGGATACGCTCGATGAGTTCCCAGAAGCGGCGGCGTGACAGCGGATCTACGCCGGTCGTCGGTTCATCTAGAATCAACAGGTCCGGATCGTGGATGAGGGCGCAGCACAGGCCGAGTTTCTGTTTCATGCCACCCGAGAGCTTCCCCGCCTGCCATCCGTGGAACGCCGCCAGGCCGGTGTCGGCCAGGAGTTCGTCGATGCGCTGCTGGCGTTCTGCAGTTGCATGCCCGAACAGGCGTGCGAAGAACTGCAGGTTCTGCGTCACGGAGAGTGTCGGATATAGATTTTTACCCAGTCCCTGCGGCATGTAGGCAATGCGCGAACATGTGTTACGCCGGTGTGCCGCCACGCGGATGTCGCCTTGCAGGACCCATATCGTCCCTGCCTGAACGCGACGCGCGCCGGCGATCAGTCCCAGTAATGTCGACTTGCCGACGCCGTCCGGACCAATCACTCCTGTCATCGAACCGGCGGGCAACGAGAACGTCACCGCGTCCAGCGCCAACGAATTTCCGTAACGATGCGTGACTGCGTCAAGCTGCGCCGCCGGCAGCGCGGCGCTCATGGCGTTTTCAGCTGCAGCGCCGGCGGCCATGGCACGGAATCATCCAGTTTGACGTGAGCGACGCCGGGTAGCCCGGTTTTGACGCGCGATGCATGGTTCGCCAGCAGTTGTGGATCGAGTCGGGCCTTGACGCGAAACATCAGTTTCTGGCGTTCACTCTGCGTTTCCACGGTCTTGGGCGTGAACTGCGCGACGCTCGCCACATAGCTCACTCGCGCGGGAAACACGTATTCTGGCGCCGCGTCCAGCACCAAGTGCACTTCGCCGCCGATAGCAACACGGCCAGCGGCGGCCTCCGGAAGGAAGAAGCTCATCGTCACATCGCTCAGGTCGACGATGTTGAGTACTTTGCCGCCTGCACCTACGACTTCGCCAGGCTGAGCGACGCGGTACTCGACGCGACCGTTGCGGGGCGAGCGCAGAACACTGTCCGCCAGTGTGGTCTGCACTTGGGCAACTGTCGCCTTGGCCGCGTCTATCGCGGACTGCGCTTGCGTCACTTGTGCCTTGGCTGCAGCCACAGCCGCGTCCGTTGCCGCAATCTGTGCGGAAGCCGCTGCAACGGCAGCCTCGGCGCTGCGCAGATGAGCTTCGGCCTCTTCATCCTCCTGTTGGGAGACGGCTCGCTCTTTGAGCAGGTTGCGGGAGCGCGTGGATCGCTTCTCGCTCAGGTCCCGGTCGGCCTGCCTCTGCAACAGCACAGCGCGAGCGGCAACTCGTTCGCTTTCGCGTTGCCTGACCACCGCCTGCGCGGTAACCGCGGCATTCTCGGCCTGCTTGGTCTGAGCTGCTGCTTGCAATAGCTGGGCTTGCAGCGACGCTGTGTCCATCGTTGCGAGCACCTGCCCGATGGCGACCATGTCGCCTTCATCGACCAGGATCCGCTCGATGCGCCCCGGCACTTTGGTCGCAATGTCGACTTCGATGGCTTCGATGCGGCCATTCCCGCTCGCGAAAGCCAGGGATGTCACGCTGGCATCCGTCGCGCGCCAGCGCCATGCAACCGCCAGCGCAACGACTGTGACCGCCAGCAATGAGAACAGCCACCAGCGTCGGCGGATCGTCTCCAATACGACGCTGCCCGCGGGTAGGCGCAGCGATTCACGAGTGCCCGGGAGTTCATCCGTGGCGGCAGTGGAAATCGAATTCACAGGGGCTCTCCGTTACCAAGATGGAGCTGGACGACAGTCTGTGGAGGTTCTGCATCTACGGCACCCGCCGATTGCACCTAGCCTTTAAGTGGTGTTCACGACGTGACTGCGTCGGTACCGCAGCCGATGTGTAGCCGATCCGAGCATTCGTGAGCGGTCCCTAGCGGCTACGCAGACCTCCGCATGGAGTTGACGGCAGCAAACGCAAACACTGCTCTCGCGATGTACGACCGGATCGCCGGCTCACCCGCACGACACCGCAGGAGACACGCTTGAACCACGGGATGGCCTTGAAAATTCTGTCATGCGCTGGCGCCGCTGCTCTGCTTGCGGGTTGCGTGTCGACACGCCATGAGCGTGGCATCGAGTCTTTGTCCGGAATGGAACTGTACGGGCAGCTTTGCGCCAGCTGCCATGGCGTGGAGGCTCGCGGGGATGGACCCGTCGCGCCGCTGATCAAGATTGGCGTGCCGGATCTCACCCGGCTGGCCTTTCGCGACGGTGGCGAATTTCCTACCGAAGACGTGCGGCTCATCATCGATGGAAGGTCCGATCGCCGGGCACATGGACCGCGTGACATGCCGGTCTGGGGTTGGCAGCTCTACGACTCGAAAGACCCGAACGATGCGCAGGCGCGGGCCCGCACCAATGCACTCATAGGGAGATTGGTCGACTATCTCCAGTCGATTCAGCGTCTGTGAGCAACGTGGAGATAGACATGCGCCGTTCGCGATCCCGTATCCTGCTGCCGGTCTGCTGGCTCGTTGCATCGTCGTTTTGCACAGTCGCTACCGCTGCCGACTTCGTGACGATGTCAGGCGAGGAACTCTACGCGACGTTCTGTTCTTCATGCCACGGCGCGCAGGGCCGGGGTGATGGCCCGGTTGCAAAAACGTTGCCGCAAGAAGTACCCGACCTGACATTGTTCGCACGTCGACACGGAGGCGACTTTCCACGCGACCTCGCGGAACGAATCATCGATGGGCGATATGTTCTCGCGGCACATGGAACACGCACCATGCCGATCTGGGGCGAGGATCTGACGCGAGCGGCGATCGGCGACCCCGATGCCGAGCGCGCGACAAGAGTTGTGACGGGGCGTCTGGCTGACTATCTGTGGCTGCTGCAGCGGCCAACGGCCGCAGCAGGCGCTCCCGTCACACGCTCCACTACCGATCCCGGCGACATCGCGCCCGAAACCCCGAGAGAACCCAAATGACGGGCAAAGTCTGGACCTCGATCGTAGCAGTGGTCGTCGATCCGTTCCGGCCCACGCAGCTGGCAGCTGTAAAGGCGGCCGCCATTGCCGCACGGTCCGGCGCGAAGTTGACTCTGCTCAACACGTTCATGATTCCGCAACCGACGCCTGAAGCGGTGCTGGGCTCCACGAGGCAGATCATTGCGTCGGCGAAGCGGCAGCGATTGCAGGCGCTGCGCAAGCTCGCGGCGAAGTTCGAGCGTCGTGGTATCGAAGTAGACTGCACCGTCGAGTGGGACTACCCGGTTCACGAAGCCGTCGGCCGCTATGTCTTCGAGAAGAAGCCGGACCTCGTCGTTGCCGAATCGCATCGGCACGGCCGTATCGTGCGCTGGATTCTAGCCAATACCGACTGGGAGCTCATTCGCGCCTGCCCTTGTCCGTTGTGGCTGGTCCGTTCGCCGTCCTTGCCGGCGCAGCCGCGGGTGCTGGTTGCCGTCGACCCACGGCATGCGAACGAACAACCCGGCAGGCTCGACCACCATTTGCTCCAGGCTGCCGGTGTCATCGTCGATCGATTCAATGGCTCGGTCGACATCGTGCATGCATGGCACAAGCCTGCGACGCCCGAAAGAAGGAAAGCGGCGAGCGACTCTGCACGCACCAAGGCATCGAAGACTTCGAAGACATCCCTCGAGAACGTCGAGGGCGAGGTCGAGCGCCTCGCATTGGCTCATGGTATCGAACAGGACCATTGCTTCGTCCGTGAAGGCGACACCGTCGACGTGCTTGCAACGACCGCGCGACAGCGTCGCACGGATATCGTCGTGATGGGCGCGGTATCGCGCAGCTTGCCGGCAAGGCCGGTCATCGGCACGACGGCGGAACGATTCATCGATCATATCGGCTGCGACGTGCTGATCGTCAAACCCGCCGGATTTCGCAGCCCGGTGCCACGCGCGCACGCGACGTTGTAGCTCCGTTCGGATCCGCTGACGACACTGCGTCGCGCCCTCGTCGCGCGGATGCGCCTTGCCCGCGAGCACGATCTGGAAAGGATAGCGCGCTGCGATGGTTCGCAGGCGATCCAGGTCGCTGAAGAGCAGGTCTGGTCGTTTATAAGCGGTCATGCGGCGCGATAAAACCAGTATGAATACGCGCGTCGAGGACGATCCGGGTTGACTTCGCAACGAGGGATATCAGGTGACTCTTGCTCCGTGGTTTCCTGTAGTCACGTTCGAGAGAATTCTGGTCCCAGTGGATGCTGCTGGTGCGTGCAGGCGAACAGGTCCGCCATTCGGCTGGAACGAATAGCTGCACCCCTGGCTCCGTGATGCCCCCTGGGGCGCCAATCGCTTCGACCATCATCGCGTTGTGGTGTCAACCGGCGGCAATCCGGCTAAGGCACGAGCACGGCGGCTCCACTGAGTTGCCCGTTACGCAGCCGGTCGAGCGCCGTGTTCGCCTGGTCGAGAGGAAACGTCTCGACATGGGTTCGGATCCGAAGCTTGGCCGCGAGTTCGAGAAACTCGATGCCGTCGCGGCGGGTGAGGTTGGCGACTGACCTGATGGTCCGCTCGCCCCATAGCAAGGCATAGGGGAAGGCGGGAATATCGCTCATATGGATGCCGCCGCAGACCAGCGTACCGCCTTTGCGCAAGCCGGCCAGAGCCTGGGGAATCAATTCTCCGGGAGTCGCAAAAACGATCGCGGCTTCGAGTTTCACCGGTGGCGGAAGGTTACTGTCGCCTGCCCAGTGCACTCCCATTCGAGTGGCGAACGCCTGTGCCTGCGCATCTCCGGGACGTGTGAACGCATAGACTTCCTGGCCTTGGGCCAGGGCGACTTGCGCCACGATATGGGCTGCGGCGCCGAATCCATAAATACCCAGGCGCCGGCATTCCCCGGCCATTCTCCACGCGCGATAGCCGATGAGCCCTGCGCACAACAGGGGCGCTGCATGAACGTCGTCGATGGCCGGCGGAAGTTCGAAGCAATAGCGCGCGTCAGCGAGTACGTGGCTGGCATAGCCGCCATCGATCTGGTAGCCAGTGAATCTAGCCTCGTCGCACAGATTCTCGCGGCCCGACAAACAGAACTCACAAGCGCCGCAGGTATGACCGAGCCAGGGAACACCTAGTCGCGTGCCGACGGGCCACGCGACTGCGCTACCGCGACGGATCACTTCACCGACGATCTCGTGGCCGGGCACGATGGGAAGCGGCTGATCCGGCAATTCTCCATCGATCACATGCAGGTCCGTGCGGCAGACACCGCAGGCACGCACCGCAAGCAATACTTCTCGAGCGCCGGGTTCCGGCAGTTCGCGCCATTCCTGCACGAGCGGCTGATGCGTTCGCTGCAGGCACATGCGTCGGAAGGCAGGAGCGGCGTCGGCCATCATGGAAGTATGAACAGCATTCTTTGCGTCGTGCGGGCGAAACGACTGGTCGGATCTCATCACTTGCACCGATCAGATGCGCTTGCTCAGCATGTGCCGAGTCTCCGCGAGCCGCAACTGCTCTGTGAAGGTTACGGCTTCGGAACGAGCGACCTGCCGTTTCACCGCGAAGAAGCTGCCTGATCGCGGGTGACGGCATCGAAATCGAGTATCTGCGCCGGAGCCGGAATGATGGAGTTCATGACAGGTCGCCTCGCTGCTGCTGGAGAGAGAGGCATCGTGAGCCGACGCCATGCGCTCAAGAGGCGGAAATGGTCGCTCACGAGGTTTTCTGCCGTACTCCGGAATACTCCATAGACGGTACGTGGGTGATCTGAGTTCGGCAGTCGCCGCCGCATGTCAGGCTTCGCCTCAGACTTGTCCGTCCCGCTTTGTTTGCCCGTCCGGCAATTGGAGAGCGCCATGTATAAAAGGATCCTGCTTGCGGTCGATGACGATGCAGCGTCGGATGCTGTCGCACTGGAAGCCGAGCGCATGGCCAGGACCGGTGGGGCCCGGATCAAAGTCCTGCATGTCGCACAGGAGCCCATCGACACCATGAGCTATGCGGCGTCCTCTCGATCCATCGGCGCGAGAGTCGCGGCGGGTGAGAGGTTGCTCGCAAGAATAGGTGAACGGTTGCGCAGTGACGGCATAGATCACGAGCGGCAACTGTCCGAAATCATCGGCATCGCTGTTGCTCAAGAGATCGTTCGGCAGGCAGATGACTGGCGCGCCGATTTGATCGTGATGGGTACCCACGGACGGCGCGGGTTGAGCCGGTTGCTGGTGGGCAGCACTGCAGCAGGCGTCGTGCGCACCTCGGCGATGCCAGTGTTACTGGTGCGTAATGACCACGCGGCGGCGAATCGAGCCGACGATGCCGGGTACGGTCGCTTGCTGGTGCCGGTAGACAACAGCAAGCCGTCGCTGGCCGGTCTGGAACAGGCGCTGATCTATGCACGGGAAACGGGCGCTGCGATCAAAGCCGTGCATGTATTGAATCTTCTGGCGCCCGACGCAAGTGCGGTGCCGTCAGTCGGATACGAACCTTTTCTGCTCAACGCACGCAAGAAGGGACACGAGGTGCTGGCAGCCGCACGCGACGTGGCGGACGAGCGCGCAGTGGCGATTGAAACCGAGATGCTCGAGGTCGTGGGCGGTAATACGACGCAGCCCATTCTCGAGACCGCGCTGCTGTGGGAGGCGGATCTCATCGTCATGGGCACGCATGGCCGTCGCGGCATTCCGCGACTGGCGATGGGCAGCGATGCCGAGGATGTCCTGCGAGCGTCGCCTGTTCCAGTACTGCTGACTCGGCAGGATGAGGAATTCATCTCGCTGGTCGCCGACTCCTCGAAGCTGCAGCCGCTCGAACTCCAATGAAACCCCTGGCAGTTCGTCGTTGCCTCGCACGCGGGATGCTGGCCGGATCGCTGCTCATTGCCGGAGCCTCCGGAGCGTCGCCCGCACAGGTGGACAAGCAGGTTCGCTCCACCATGCAGCTGCGCGCGAACATCCAGCATGGGAATCAGCTCTATGCACGTTTGTGTCTCAGCTGTCACGGCCCCGCAGCCCTGGGCGATGCGGTCAACGTGGTGCCGTCGCTCGCAAGCCAGAACCGTGCGTACCTGGTCAAGCAGCTCGCAGATTTCGCGGCCCTGGAGCGCTCTGCCGATGCCCACGAAGGCATCCTGCGGCCTGCCGGGTCGAGGACGCAGGCTTGGGCGGACATCGCCGCTTACCTTGCCGCATTACCGCCGATGCGTTTCCCCGAAAGCGGCGACGGTTCGGCTGTCGAAGCCGGCGAGGATGCGTTCAAGCGGCAATGCGCTGCCTGTCATGGGGATGATGCTCGCGGCGACGCAGACGCTTTCGTGCCGTCGCTTCGCAATCAACACTACTCTTACTTGGTTCGCCAGGTGCGAAGCATCGCCGCGTGGCACCGGCTCGACGTGGACTCCGACCTGGTACGACTGTTCAACGGGATGGAGACGGAGGATCTAGTCGCCATCGCGGATTACCTGTCGCGCTTGCGCGATGTCGATTGACTCATCACCTGGCAGGAGAATCGATCATGAAACAGAACGTGGGTGGCACCGAACGCGCCTTGCGCATCGTCGTGGGAATCGTACTGTTGAGCGCGACGGCGCTGCTCGATGGCCCGGAGCGCTGGTACGGCTTGATTGGAGTGATTCCGCTCGCGACCGGCATCGCCGGCAATTGTCCCCTCTACACTCTGTTCGGGTTGACCACCTGCCTGACGACGAACACCCGCCGGCGCTGACTTTCAGGGCGCTCGCCGGCGTCAGTGAGAGTTTTGTCTCGAGGGATGAGCAACTGCCGCGCTCTCAACCGCGGTGACTGCTACGTTCCCGACGCTGTTCCTTCGTCATGACCGCAAGCGGCACAGCTGCCTGGTCGGCATTGAGTCGCAGCAGATCGTCCAGCGTGAAGATCCCGATCAACGCGCCGTGCGCTCCCGTGATTACGATGCGGCGAACACCGTGGACCTCCATGCGAGCCACGGCATCCGAGACGTCTTCGGCTTCGTCGGCAACGACGACGGGTTTGCTCATCACGCTTGCGACGCTGGTCGTCATCGGGTCGAGGTTCTTGCTCACGACGCCCACCACGATGTCGCGATCGGTAAGGATTCCCACGGGCAGCGGT